>CAVKTU010000155.1:0-3252 GCA_963659395.1 Holdemanella sp.
ACCTTGAACTCTCCCATTATTCTCAATATTTCTCCACGGATGAATTAGCCGAGAAAAAGAAAGATTTCAACCGCTATTGCGCTGAATTCGGTATCACTAGAGATTCTGAAAACGGCTCATTGTCAAGCTTTTAAGAAAGGAAAACAACCATGAAAAAGCAAAAACTTTTGTTCTTCGTCCTCTCCTCGACTTTGCTTCTATCCGCTTGCGCGGGAAATCCCGATTCCTCCTCGAATTCATGGAATAGCGGTGGGGATAGCAGCGAAATCGACGCGCTATCGCTCAACAAAACCTTCTTCTCTTTGGGCATCGGACAAACCTTTCAATTAAGCGCCTCTAAAGATTCGGTTTCGTTTTTTTCCGCCTCCCCGGAAGTCGCTAGCGTCGATGAGAAGGGGCTTGTCACCGGAATCTCGCTTGGCTCAGCTATCATCACGGCCAGCCTAGGGGAAGCGAAGGCTTATGCCAAAGTCACCGTCACCGATGAAGCCTTATACGTTTTGTCGGTTACTTTCCCTTCTTCTACTTTGGCTCTTTATGAAGGAGACGAATTCTCTTTCCTCCCCTCCGTCAGCTTTGGCGGAAAATCCGTCAAAGACGCTGTCGTTGAATACGGCAGTAGCGACCCTTCCGTCGTCACTTATAATAACGGCGCATTGGTCGCTTTGAAGAAAGGCAGCGCCAAGGTCTACGCCAAAGCCACATATGATGGCTATAGCGACGTTGTTTACGCCGACGTTGAGGTGCTTGCCATTACCACAAGCTTGCTTCCTAACTTCAAAGCGAGGAATGTCGTGGTCGACGAAGAAGGGCTGACTCTTTCCTTTAACCTCATGAAAGGCAATGACGAGATTGCCCTTACCTCGCCTATTTCCTATGAAATTGACAATACTGATCTCGCCACCATCGAAAACGGCGTGCTTATCGGCAAAAAGAAAGGTTCGATAGACCTCACCGCCTCGACGACTTATGACGGAGAAGAGATTTCCACGACCATCCATATAACCATCAACGAGAAAATCTCCGTCGCGTTCTATGATGACGGCACCCTTTTGAAAGCCTACGACATCCTCAATGGCCAATCCGTGAAGTTGGATGTCGATGACCCTAAGAAGGAAGGCTATATCTTTAGGAATTACGTTGATGAGAAAAATAACGTTTTTAGTGATGAAATGGTCTTCGAGGAAAACGCCACTTTCCGAGCCACTTGGCTTGCCTTGGAGGGAGGCGCTGGCGTTACCGTCAAATCCGTCGATGAGAGCGATATCGCAACCTCCCCGCTTAAGACGGGTTTCAACGAAAAAGATGACGGTGTCCTGCTCAATCTGCAGGGAGATGGCGTCAGGACCTATGAAATTACCTTGCCCGCCTTCGATTACAATTCGGCCGGCCGCGTCGATTTCATCCTCAATAACAATTATGCCAATGTAGGTTATGGTGTCATCAAGGTTGGGGACAATTCCTTCGCCTATTCCTCCACCATGGAATATGACGCCGACGCCTATGTCGTAAGCGACGGTACTAACGCTTCCTTCTACGTCGAAGGGGTGTTGCTTGGCGTCTATGGCGAAGACGTCTCCTCCGGAAGGAAGGGATTGACCTTCGTCTACGACAGGACGAGCGTCGAGGGAACCAAATATCAAAGTTTGACTATCAGCGATTTCATCAGCTACGTTTTCGATTACCGAGCCGCGTTGGAGGATGTCATCTCGTCGATACCGGAAGATCCTTCGACATTAAGCGACGACGAGGCGCTTGCAATCCTCAAAACCTACACGGGGGCCATCAACCATTTCACGTCGTACGAATTGGACAATTACGTCGAAGACGCGAGGATCACCGCGCTCCGCGAAGCTTGCGAAGGGAAGGAATTCGCCGTGTTTGCGTTCCCTGAAGGCGAGCCCACGTTCGCGACCATTGGTGCCATCGGTATCAACACGGACGGCAAGGGATTCGTGTATAACACCACCAAAGAGGAGGGCCGCAAATACCTCACCGTCAACTTCCAAAGTGGCGGCAAGAGCGACGCTATCACCCAATACATCGAATTCCCCAAAATCAACTATTCGCTTTATTCATCCGTCTCTTTCAGAGCCTATCACGCCTATAGCGGCGCTTCCGTCAAGGTGGGCTCTCATGATCTTATCGGCTCGACGCTTGTCACCGCCATATACGATGTCGTCATTTCCACCTCCAAAGGCAAAACGACCATCGCCTGCGACACCGTCTCCTTCGAGCTCGACGCGGATGTCGTCAAAGGCAAGAAAGCCCTTCGCTTCGATATCACCAGGGATAGGAATTTGACCGCGGCTTACGACGCTTTCGCCTTCACCGCCTTCGTCGGCAGTTTCTGATCTTTTTCAACCGATCTCATGGCAGGCCTTCGGGCCTGCTTTTTGGTGTCGCCCTTTTAAAGGGGCGATAAAAAACAACAAGTTTGCGAAAGAGATTGGCAAGCGTGCCTTTTTGGAAGCGGTTACAATCGTCGTATCGAGATATCATATCCGCCGTTTTTCCGTTCATTCATATGAAGACGGGCGCGGCGGGGAAAGGGAAAAATGAAGAAGAAAGCGAAAATCCTCGCCGTCGCCGCCTCGTGCCTGGCGATGGGCGTGGGCGCCATTGGGCTCGCCGTGCGTAACGGCGGGGGGGTCTTCCAAGCGGCCGCGGCCGTCCATGACCCAAACCACACCTTGACGGAGAAGGCCTTTGAGACTCCGACGGTGGGGAGCGAGGGCTATCGCCCGTATTGGCATTGCGCTGAATGCTGCAAGACGAGCGCCGACGACGCCCGCTATTCCTTCGAGGACAAAACCACGAAGGTGACCGAAGACGATGTGACGATACCCGCGTTGACGGGCGCAACCGTCGAGGAGATTGCCGAAAGCGATGAGATTGCCAACGTCAAGAAAACTAAATTCAGATACGTCGACCAAGGCGTCAACGGTCCTGACCAAGGCAGCAAGGTTGATGGAGTCGAGAACGATTCTACCCCTTGGTACGTCAAGGATAGCGGCAAAACCGCCATTTATTTCTCACGTTCTGGTAAAACCGGGGAATCCGATGGCAAATGCGCGGAATTCCGTTTCACGACCGCCGCCAAAACCGTCAAATCCGTGACATTCTCATATCGGCTTTGCAACTGGGGGACCGGGACTTCGGAGGATTCGGAAGGCGCGTTTACCAATTATTGCCAATTTATTTATCCCAGTAAAACAGAAGAGGGCAAAGATGCCTATGACGGACTTATCT
>CAVKTU010000156.1:0-3235 GCA_963659395.1 Holdemanella sp.
CGTTTAAACAAGGCGAAAGAGGAAAATTATCGTGAAAATCTTAAAACGGACGAGTTGCTTTTGTTTCATGGCTCCCTTACGGGATTAGATGAAATCGATCCGCAAGGCTCAAGGGGAGATTGTGATTTTTCTAAGGGCTTTTATTGCGGCGAAAGTTTCTTCTCCGCTCTTTGCTTCGTCGAAGAAGGCCGTAACTCAAGCGTCTATGTTTTCAATGCGAAGTTAAACGGATTGAAAATAGGCCGTTATGCTAGCGACTTGGAATGGATGCTTACTATCTGTTATAACCGCGGCATGCTTAGAAAATATGAAGAAAACAAGAAATTGCGTCAAATTATCGAAAAACATCAAAACGACGATGTGATTATTGCTCCTATCGCGAATAATAGGATGTATCGCATTATGCGCGAATTTGGCAGCGGACTCATCACCGATAAGCAAGCCATCCACGCTTTGTCTGCTTCTAGGCTCGGGAAGCAATATGTTTTTAAGACGCCGGAAGCCGTAAAGAGGCTCGATAGGTTGGAGCGATTATATATATGCTCTTTAGAGAAGAAGGCGAGCATGCAAAATTCCGTCGAAAGATCCAATGAAATACAGGCGAAATTGGATTTTGCCAAGAGGGAATACCGGCGCGAGGGGCTCTATATCGAGGAGATATTCCAATGAAAGAATTCGATAGGGAAGGCTTGGAATTCGCCGAATTCCAAGGGCGGGTTTTCACCGAATCCCTCGAAAGATCTCAAACCTCTTCGCCGATTTTCCTTAGAAGGTTCTTCCTTTCCGACTTCGTTTATCGGATCGATCAAATACCGGCGGTTTTGCTAGCGATGGATGTAAATGAGGCGTTTCGCGAGATCGATAAACAATATGGCCCTAGCAATTATGGCAAAACGAAATACGATGCGGACGCCCTTTATTGGCTTGGTTATTTCCTTCGCTACATTTGCTATACGCGGGAAATAAGCAGCCGTCTTGCTTATCGCCTTTTCGATGTGAATGAGATCTATAGTTCTTACGCCATTTATCACACCCAAAACGAGGAATGGTGCTTGGCCCATCTTTTATCGGAATATGGCTATACCGAGAAGATTTTCGATCCGAATGAACGCTTCAAGGCGTTGCTTCGGGAGGACTACGCCAAAGAACACGGGCGGTAACGGCGTTGCTTATCGCCGCCCAGTTGACGATAATATTGGCATGGAAAATCAAACCCCGCTTAATTTTAGCCCCAAGGGCTCCTATGACGATCTGATCCGTTCTTTGAAGGAAGAACTTGGCTTTCAGGCGATTAGCCACGAAGAAGAAAAGAAGAAAATCGCCGTCGAACTGGCCTCCTTTGCCAAAAACGGCGATCGGATTGGCTTAGGCAGTGGCAGCACCTCATTCTTAGCGACCGTCGCCTTGGCCCATCGCGTCTCCGTGCTTAGCCTCAAAGTGCAAGTGGTCGCCACCAGCCTTGAAATAACCCACCTTGCCGCCTCTTTGGGGCTGCCTATTTCCGAACTCGGCGAAGGGAAGCTCGACTGGTGCTTCGATGGGGCCGACGAAGTCGACGACCGCCATCGCCTGATCAAAGGGAGAGGCGGGGCGATGCTCCGCGAGAAAATCGTCCTTTCTAATGCCAAAAAGGCCTATATCCTAGTCGATCCGTCTAAAAAGGTGATGCGCTTAGGCGAGCGCTTCCCAATCCCCGTGGAAGTCTTGCCTGAAGCCGCCTATCCCGTTAAACGCGCGCTAAAAGAGCTTGGCGCCACGGAGGTCTTGCTCCGCAAAGCGGGCTCATCTAAGGATGGCCCCGTGCTTACGGAACACGGCAACCTCATTTTGGACGCCCGTTTCCCTTTTATCGAGGATGATTTGGAAAAACGCATCAAAAACATCGTCGGCGTCTTGGATTCCGGCCTTTTCATCGGCTATCCGCAAATTACGATCATCGGCTTATAGAGCCTCTTTACAATCTTTTCTATTTCCCCTTGCCATCTTTTTTAATTAACTTTATGGCAACGCCTTGCTTTTATGGTATTCTTATTGGGAAAGAAAGAGGATAGCATCCATGGATCAATACGATTATAAGACGATTAATATACCCAAAGGCTCCGATAACAATTTCCACCGGATTTTCCAAACCTTCGGCTACCGTCCCATCACTTCCCAGGAAATCAATTTCGTGCGGACGATGAGCGGCAACATCCAAGGCTCGATTGATATGGCCCATTATTATTATCCCTCGGAAGCTGATGAGGCTTTGATGGGCTTGGCCCTCCATCATAATGATGAGCCCGTCGATAGCTACGTTCGGATGACCTATGGCCGCAATCGCTTCGCCAACGATTTCCCCGAGCAACGCAAAGCCGAGCACGTCTATAACCGGATGACCTATGACAATTATCTTATTTATAACAAGGCGGCCAAAGCCAAAAAGAAGCGCCGTTTGCCGGTGATTTTCTTGATTTTGTTCTTATTGCTCCTTATCGGCGGAGCCGCGTGCTTCGGCGTTGGCGTTTGGAAAGGGGGCAACGAGGTGGCCATCGGCGATGTCCTTTCTTCGGGCGTTTTTGGGATGCTATATTGGTTTGGCTTAGCTGGAGCCATTCTTGGCTTATTCTGCTTGCTTTTCTTCGGAGGCTTACGCCGCAGCATCAATTCGGCCAAATACAACCGTTATCGCGACGCGATGCTTAAGATCGAGGAAATGAAAGCGGACTTCCGTTCCGCTTTCCGCCATAGCGAGAAAGCCCCCGCCATCGACGAGCAGAAGCTTCTTGAGATCGAACGCGGTTGCAAAATCAAATAAATAGGCCTTTGACGGCCTTTTTTCATGTCGTTTTCCTTTTATTTAGACCGCCAAAAGAAACCCGAGACCGCGAAAGCGCAGCTTTTTCATTTTCTCCTTGTCTCCTTCGAATCCTTCTCGATTTCCTTTTTGACCCTCTTCCTCAATGAGGCGAGCAACGCCTTGTCTTGGAGCCCCTTATTGACGTCTTTAAGCCTTTTCTTTTTGCCTTTAGGGGCCGCTTTAGGGATCCTTATGTCCTCTCATTTCGTCTCCACGGAGAAGAAGAACCTTTCCCTGATGCGCTATTTGCTTATCGGATTGGCCTTCTTTTTGCTTTCCCTTTCCCTTTTCGGCTACCTTTTGCCTAGCGGCAACGGCGATGGGGATATCTCCTCGTCGACCCTTGTCTTGGAGCCCCTTATTGACGTCTTTAAGCCTTTTCTTTTTGCCTTTAGG
>CAVKTU010000157.1:0-3211 GCA_963659395.1 Holdemanella sp.
GGCTAGGCCCATAGCTCGTCGCGTAATAAGCGCGGAAGAGCAAGGAATTGCCGTCAATGACGTAAAGGTGTTTCATGTATTGCCTCCGATGGATTCGACTTTGTTCACGATGAAGGTTCCCTCTCGGCGATCATCCTTCTTGACCCATAAATAAACGAGGGCATCGTTAGAAAGCAAAGGGAAATATTCGCTATAGGCGTCGTTAAAGAGGACGGCGCTCATCTCGTTATATTCGTCATAAACGTCCAAAAAGGCCATCTTCTTGCCATTCCGCGTCGTGATGGCCCGACAGGATTTGACGATGCCATATGTGAGGCTCTCTTCGCTTCGCGCCATGGCTTCGGATAAAGGAAGGGCCTTCTTAAGGGCGATCTCGTCGCGGTAGAAGGAAAGGGGCGAGCCGCTTACCATGAGGCCGAGCGTCTCGTATTCGTTAGAGAGGTCGAGGGCTTTGTTGACGGGAGCGTCGATTAATATCGGCTTCTCCAAATCAAGCTCCAGCAAGATGCTCTCGCCGTTTTCCCCGCAAGCCATATCGGCGTAAGAGAGGATGCTATGGAGGGCGGCCCTTAGGCTATTGCGGTTATCGTAAAGGGTATCGAAGGAGCCGCTATCGATGAGGCGGGTGAGGATCTGCTTATTAAGGCCGTCCTTCTTCAAACGGGCGGCGAAATCGAAGACGTCGGTGAAAGGGCCGTTTTGCCGTCTCTCGTCCAATAAGCGCGAAGCGAAATTCCCCGGCATTCCTTTGATCGACGATAAGGGGAAGCGGATCTTCCCTCCGTCAAGCGAGAAGGTTTCCTCGCTATGGTTAACATCGGGCAAAGCCAGAGAAAGGCCGCGCTTCTTGATCTCGCTTAAGGTGTTTTTGAATTTGGCCTCGGAAGTAGAGAGAGAACCTAAGATCGCCGAATAGAATTCCTCGGGATAGGCGGCTTTTAGATAAGCCATCTGGCAAGTAAGGACGGCATAGGAGACGGCGTGCGATTTGTTGAAGCCGTAATTGGCGAAGCGCTCGATCAAGGAATACAAATCGTTGCTTATTTTCTCCGTGTGGCCGTTTTTGCGGCAGCCGTCGATGAAGGAGGAGCGCAAAGCCAATAATTTGTCGGCTTTCTTTTTGGAGATGGCGCGGCGGAAGAGGTCGGCCTCGCCATAGCTCATGCCAGCGCTTACGCGGGCGATTTGCATGATCTGCTCCTGATAGACGATGATGCCGTATGTCTCTTTGAGGATCGGTTCTAGTTCGGGGGAGAGGTAAGTGACTTTCTCTAACCCCTTCTTCCTTCTTGCGTACGCGGGAATCGATTCCATGGGGCCGGGGCGGAAGAGGGCCAAAAGGGCCGCCACGTCTTCGAAGGAAGTGGGCCCGACTTGCTTAATGGCTTTCTTCATGCCGGCGCTTTCGAGCTGGAAGAGGCCCATCGTTTGGCCGTTAGCGATCAAAGATATCGCCTGAGGGTCGTTATGAGGCAAGGAAAGATAATCGATATCGATCCCTTTGGAGCGTTTGATTAAGGAAAGGCAGCGCTCGATGGTGCTAAGGTTGGTTAAGCCTAGCAAATCCATCTTGAGGAAGCCTTGCTCCTCCAAATAATCCTTCTCGATGCAGCAGACGTATCCCACCTCGGGGGAGACGGTGACGGGAGCGGCTTCGTCTAAGGGTTTGTCGTTAAGGACGATGCCCGCGGCATGCAGGCCCGCTTGGCGGGGAAGGCCCTCGATCTTGGAAGCGAGGGAAACGAAACGCAAGAAATAAGGGTCGCTATCGACGAGCTCGCGGAATTTCTTCGACGTCCGATAATCGTCCCGCAAGCTAAGGCGGTCGTTCATGATGCAACTGATGACCAGTTCGATCTCGTTTTGTTTGAAATTATAAACGCGCCCGATGTCGCGGAGGGCTTCTTTGGCACCGATCACCTGGGTCGTTAAGACGTGCCCCGTCCTCTCTTTCCCATATTTCTCTTGCAAGTATCTAATGACTTTCTCACGGCTGGTGTCGGCGAAATCGACGTCGATATCGGGCATCGATTGCCGCTCTGGGTTAAGGAAGCGCTCGAAAAGAAGGCCATATCGCAAAGGATCGGCCATGACGATATCGAGGGCGTAGGAAACCAAAGACCCGGCGGCCGAGCCACGGCCCGGACCGACCATCACCCCGTTATGCTTGGCGAAAGAGACGTAATCGGCGACGATAAGGAAATAATCGGAATAGCCCATCTTGGCGATGATTCCCAGTTCGTATTCGGCCCGTTTCTTGTATTCTTCTTTGTCGGATAGCCCTTTTCTTTCTAAGCCTTCGAAGGCGCATTTGCGGAGATATTCGTCGCTACTAAGGCCGAAGAGGTTATGGAAATGGAGCAATCCTCCTCGCTTGTGGACCAAGGAGAAGGAAGCGAGATTGGCAAGACGCTCGGTTTGGCTTATTTCCTCTTCTGAATAATAGGAAGAAATCTCTTCCATGGACAAGAAATGCTCATGGCCGTCTTTCTTATCGTGCTCGAGATGACCTTTCTCCAAGATGGCCGTGACGATGTCAAGGACGATGGCGTCCTCTTTCTTAGGATAGGCGATCTTGGGGAAGGCAATCAGAGGGTAGCTATGCTTCAAAGCGAAGGAACGGACGCTGTTTTTGCTTTCCTCGTCGAGACCATATGGGAGCCCCATCCACAAAACGTCGATGCCCTTAAGCGAAGGGTGGATTTTCTTGGCGAATTCCTCTTCGTCCTCGATTTTCCCTTCGATCAGATACACTTTCGCTAAGCCCGTTTGCCTCTCTTTCAAATCGGCGAGGGTGGCGCTACCTTCGCTTATTTTCTTCGCTAGATACAAAAGATTGCGGTAGCCATCCTCATTCAAGACGAAAAGGGAGAAGGAAGCCTCGGGGCAACGATAATCCATGCCGTATATCGGAGAGACGCCCGCTTTAAGGGAGGCATGGCAAAAGGGCGCTAAACCCGATAAGGTGCCATTATCGCAAAGGCCGACTTGCGAATAGCCCAATTTCTTTGCCAAAAAAGGAAGCTTCTCCACGGGGATGCCGCTTTGGAGGTAACTGAAGCCGCTATAGACGTGTAGGGGGACGAAAGCCATGGGCTTATTATCGCTCAAATCCTTTCTTTAAGAAAGAAGGGCGCTATGAAACGTCATCAATGCTGCTCATTTAAATAGAAATCGCATTTTGTCCAAGCCAAACTGCATTTAGTGCGGA
>CAVKTU010000158.1:0-3186 GCA_963659395.1 Holdemanella sp.
ATGCTGTAATGATTAATTGGTTGCGGGGAGTGGACTTGAACCACCAGCCTTCAGGTTATGGGCCTGACGAGCTACCATTGCTCTACCCCGCGGTCGCTCGATAATGATAGCACGCTTCATTCGCTTGGCAAGCCCCTATCGTTCCTTCTTAGCCTCTAGCAAGGAAAGAACGTACATCCTCGTGCCGAAATCGCCTATATAGGCCGTCCCTTCGGCTAGTCCCGTCCCCTTCCATCTTTCTGGCAAAGGCAAGCCCTCGGCGTTAAGGAGGGAGCCGTTGCTTATCGCCTTGAAAGATTCGATCGGCATCGCCTTCCTTCTCGCCAAAGCGTTGATAATCGTCCCACCCTCTTTGATATGGACGGGCGAGAGGTAATTTACCAAAGGCCCGAATTTAAGGAGCGAGATGTCCTCAGGGCGATTAGCGACCTCATAAGCCCCCTCTTCCTCGAAGAAACGGCCGGATAGCCTCTCCAAACGGCCATTAAGGTCGTTTAAGCCATAATAATCGACGATGATGGCTTCCTTTCCTTCGCCTATTTGCCATCTCTCATAGGAATCGCCATTAGGGAAGGAAGCGATTCGACGAAAGGAGCCAAACATCAACAAACGGCGGTGTTTCTTATAGAAGGCGATTTGCTTTTTGATCGCCTTCTTTTCGATGGGCGAGAGGTCCCGCAAATCAAGCTCATACCCTAAGGCCCCGACCGCCGCCACGTCGAATTTGTTATCGAGGGAAGTTAGGCGCATCGTCTGCATGTTCGTCTTCGAGGAGACGTGGTTACTGAAAACGCTTTGGGGGAAGAGATAGGAGGCGCTTCGCTCGATGCGGATCCTTTCGAAGGAATCGGTGCAATCGCTAAGCCAGCTTTGATCGAAATAAGCTAGCATCCCATGGTCGAAACGGTTGCCGCCGCTGGCGCAATTCTCCATCAAGACATCGGGAAAGCGCTCGCGGATCTCCCTTAAAACGCGGTAAAGCCCCCGCATATAATCGAAATGGCAAGTTCCGCTAACCTCGGGGATATCCCCAAGAGGGCGGTTATAATCCCATTTTAGATAGCTTATGCCAGGGACCGATAGGATATTGCTGGCGGCTTCGATTATATAGGTCTGCACTTCCTCTTTCCTGAGGTCGAGGATTAGTTGGTTACGGCCTTTTAGGGCTTTGGCATGATGATCGGATAAGACCCAATCGGGGTGCTTCCTATATAACTCGCTATCTTCGGAAACCATCTCGGGTTCCATCCATATGCCAAAGGACATCCCGGCCTTCTTGGCGTATCTCGCTAGCCCCTCTAAGCCATGCGGGAGCTTCTTTTCGTTGACGAACCAATCGCCTAAACCGCTGTTATCGTCATCCCTTTTGCCGAACCAACCGTCATCGAGGACAAAGGTCTCCATCCCCAAAGAGGCGGCTTTTTTCATTAGGGAACGGATCTTCCTTTCATCATAACGGAAACCTAAGGCCTCCCAGCCGTTATAGACGACGGGGCGCTCCTTATAAGCGAAGCGCTTAGGCGAGATATGCTCCCGAGTAAAGGAAGCGAAATTATGACTTAGCCCTTCGCGGCCGTCAGAGGAATAGGAAAGAAGGACGATCGGCGTGATGAGACGCTCGTTTTTGGCTATTTTTTTACGAAAACCGAGGCTCGATATCCCTTGGTTGATATGGATTCTCCCAGCGATATCCAAATCGATCTCCGCTAGGTGGGAGCCGCTATAAAGGAGGGAGAAACCATAGGAGGGGCCTTCCTTTTCCTCCTTGCTAAGCAAGAAGAAAGGGGCGATGCGGTTGCTCGAGGAGCCGCTATCGCTATATAGGAGGGTGCCTCCTAAAGGCAAAGGGCGCCTTTCTTCATGAAGCTCGTTCGCCCAAGCTCCATGGAAGCTCGATAAGAGAAAGCGGTCATTAGGAAGCGATAGCGACAAAGAGGCGGCTTTATGGACGATAAGCTCCCCTTCCCCTTCGTTAAGGATCTCGATATAGCGGCCTAGGACATCCGTTTCGGGGTATAGCAAATAATGGAGGCGGAGGCGGATAGAAAGTCTTCTTTCTAGCATATCGACGATCAATTCCTCGCCTTCGCCATGGGGCGAAGGGAGATCGTCTTCGATGGGTCTAGCTTCCCTAACCTCATATTTATCGTATTCGAAGGAAAGGGAGGAGCCCTCGCCTTCCTTCTCCAAGATGAGGGAAGGAGGGGCGTTAAAGCCAAGGAAAGGCAAACTGAATTCATAGCCCATCGCATCAGGCACTTCGTTCTTCTTGTCTAGATACAGTGAGGAGCCCGGGGGATTGAGGGGACAGGAAGGGAAAGAGGGGAATTCCTTTTCGCTTCGTAGCAACGAGCCATAATGGCGCATCAATAGCCGCTTAGCGGGATCGACGCTAAGCAAATAGGAGGAATGCGTGGAGGAAAGCAAGAAATCGTGAGGGAAAATCTCTATGGACATCGCTATCATTATAGCAAAAGGGAGAAAAGATATGCGCAAGGCACGTTTCAATTACGATTGGCTCGTCTATGTCGGCGAGGAAGAGGTTTCCTTCGAGAAGGGTTTGCCATCCTCTAGCGAGAGAATCGATTTGCCCCACTCCGGTCGGCTTATGCCAAGACATTATTTCGATAGCAAAGATTATCAGGGCGTTTTCTATTACGAAAAGCGTTTCGAACTAAGCAAAGACGAATTGGAAGGCACGGCTATTTACCTACGCTTGGAGGGGGCGATGATTAAGACGAGGGCCTACCTTAACGGCCACGATTTAGGCGAGCGGATAAGCAGCTACTTCCCCACCTCTTTCTTCTTGTCGCCCTTCGCCAAGGAAGGCGATAACCTATTGATCCTCGCCGTCGATTCGAGGGAGGATAAGGATATCCCGCCCTTTGGCAAAGTCGTCGATTACCTTACCTTCGCGGGGATCTATCGACCCGTGTCCTTGGAGATATTGCCCCATACCCATATCGAGGACATCTTCGCTTTCGGGAAGAAGGATGGGGAATTATTCCTCGACGCCAAAATATCTAACCAAGGCGCTTCTAGCCTAACCTACCATCTATATGACGGCGAGATGAAAATAGCCTCTTTCCAAGGAAATAAGGTAAAAATAGACGGCGTCATTCCTTGGGATATCGATAATCCAAAACTATATCGCCTCAAAGCGGAGCTCTCCCTTGATGGACGTCT
>CAVKTU010000159.1:0-2740 GCA_963659395.1 Holdemanella sp.
GGACCGCCGTGATCGACGCCATCTATAGCTACGCCTCAAGCGGCATCTCCTCTTATAAACACGCTTATGCGAAGAAAATAGAGAAAGGCTATAGCGAAAGCGAAAGCCGCCTCATCGCCACCTCCATCGGCGGGCGCGGGGTGATGGATCAGCTCCCCGTCGACGTAAATGACTCCTTGACTGAGATGGGCTCGATGAACACCTATGGCATCATCACCGGCAAAATCGGCTTCGCCATCGCTTGCTTATTGATCCCGATGGTCTATACGGTGATGCTATCGACTTCTTTAGTCTCGCAAAAAGTCGAAAACGGCTCTTTGGCCTTCACCTTCTCGACGCCGCTTACGCGCGATTCCTTCATCTTCACCGAAGGCGTCTTCTTGATTTTCAGCCAAGTGCTCATGGGCGCCATCCTCTTTTTGGGGAGCTTCCTAGCGAGGGAAATAGGCATCGCCATGGGAAGCCCCGATATCGCCACCTCCTTGCCACTTGACCAATTCTGCTATTACGTCTTCGGCAATTTCATAGTGACCTTGGCCGTTAGCGCCGTCTGCTTCTTCTTGACGTCTTTCTTCAATAAAAGCGGCTTCTCCCTCGGCGTTTCGGGCGGCTTCGTCGTCCTTTCCTTCCTTTGTTCGATCTTAGGGCTCTTCGGCTCCTCAGCAATCCCCGGCACCGTCCGCATCGCCTCGATGAATTTCTTCAATTACCTTACCGTCATTAGCTTCTTCGACCCCTTGGCCGTCATGAACGGGGAGATAACCACCTATTGGCTGAAGCTTATCGGCTTAGTCGTTATCGCCGTCGTCGGATACCTCTCTAGCGGCATCGTCTTCAAAAAGAAGGATCTGCCTCTTTGATTTGGGGGCTTGCCAATTCCTTCACATATGGCAAAATAGCCAACGCATCGGAGGCTTAAGAACGTATTCGCGAGCCGGAAAAGATGCCTTTCATCCCTTCGGGAGCCCCCTTTAACGTAGAAGAGGGGCGAGGAACGAAGACCGATGGGCGCTTTTCTAGGAGGCCTACAACATGGACATTCTCAACGGCAACGTCAAAAAGCTTTTCCTTTGCTTTTTGTTTCCCGCTTTCGGGTCGGCCATCATCGCTTCCGTCTATTCCCTCGTCGACATGGCGATGGTCGGGCAATATCAGGGGAGCGAGGGGACGGCCGCACTAGCGGCCATCGCACCTCTTTGGAACATCATCTATAGCATTGGCCTATGGGGCGGCATCGGCGGGGCGGTGCTTTATGGGGCCGCTAAGGGCAAAGGGGAAGGCAAAGAAGAAAGAAACCGCTATTTCGTGACCTCTTTGCTACTAACCGGCGCCATCCTTCTATTCTTCAGCATTCTCTTTGTTTTCTTCCGCCGTCCCCTTTTCCTCTTTTTCGGCGCCAACGAGGAATTATTGCCTCTATGCGAAGAATATATTTACCCAATCCTCTTCGTCTTGCCTTCTTTCGGACTCAATCAGTTGCTGGCCGCCTTCCTTAGAAACGACGACGATCCCGCTTTGGCGATGGTGGCCGTCTTAGGAGGGGGCGTCTTCAATGTCTTCGGCGATTATTTCTTCGTCTTCGCCTGCAATTGGGGGATGTTCGGGGCGGGGCTAGCCACGGCCATCGGGAGCATCATCACCTTGCTAATCATGCTCATCCATTTCTTCAAGAAGAAGAACACCCTTTCTTTCGTGCCGCTACAAGGTTTCTTCAAACGTTCGTTAGCAATCATCCAAAACGGCTTTTCGAGCTTCTTCGTCGATTTCGCCATGGGCATCGTGACCGTTTTCTTCAATCAGCAAGCAATGAAATATCTAGGCTCCGACGCCCTTTCCGTCTATGGGGTGATCCTTAACGTCAACACCTTCGTGCAATGCTCCGCCTATGGCGTAGGGCAAGCCGCGCAGCCCTTGATCAGCGCCTCCTATGGCGCCAAAAAGAACGACCGCATCGCGTTATTGCTTCGCTATTCGCTTATCTCCATCGCCATTATCTCCCTCTTTTGGGGCGGCTTCTCCCTTGCTTTCCCAACCTCTTATATCAGAATCTTCATCTCCAACGGCGAAAGCCTTTTCCCGTTGTCGCAAGTGGCCGTGAGGCTATACGCCATCGGGTTTTTCTTATTGCCATTCAACGTCTTCTCGACCTATTATTTCCAGTCGATTTTAAGGAGTAAGTCCGCTTTCGCGGTCTCTTTGCTTCGCGGCTTCTTGTTAAGCGTCCCTCTCATCTTCCTTTTGCCTTTCCTTTTCGGGGGCGTCGCCCTTTGGCCGGCTTTGCCCTTAACGGAACTATTGACGGCTATCTTCGCCGTCGGCATGACCGTCCGCTATAGCCGAATGCTAGCCAAGGAAGGGGAAACGGATAGGCAAAGGCCGCTTCTGGCCGAAAAACGATGATAGGAGGGCGCGCTCTTTTTATTGAAAAAAGAGAGGCGCTTCTATATAGTTTCCTTGGCCGAGATGACAGACAAGGCAAGCAAAGGACAGAGAGCCCCTTGGATGAGAACGGGGCGCGTTAGCCGCATCACTGTCGTAGCCTCCTTCCCGAACGAAGTAAGGAAGGCGCGTTCCCAGCGTTAATGGGCTTTGAGGGTAGCTATGCTAAACTAAGGTGGTACCGCGCGCAAGCGTCCTTAGATGGTACCTTTTTATTTTGGAGGGGAAAGATGAAAGAACTTAAGGATTCGCTTCTTATGCCGAAGACCGGCTTTGAGATGCGGGGCAATCTCACGAGCAA
>CAVKTU010000159.1:2750-3186 GCA_963659395.1 Holdemanella sp.
CACGAGCAAAGAGCCGAAGATGCTCGAAAAGTGGGAGCAAGAGGATATTTACGGCAAGATGAACGAAAACCGCGAAGGATGCGAGGAATTCTTGCTTCATGACGGCCCGCCGTACGCCAACGGAGATATCCATTGCGGCCATATGCTTAACCGCCTCTTAAAGGATTTCATCATCCGTTACAAGAACATGTGCGGATATAAGACCCCCTTCGTTTTCGGCTGGGACACCCATGGTCTCCCTATCGAAATCAAGGTCACCAAAAGCGGCATCAACCGCAAAGCGATGGATATCCCTTCCTTCCGTAACCTTTGCAAGGAATACGCCCTTAAGCAAGTCGAGCACCAAAAGGGGCAAATCCGCCGATTGGGCTGCTTGGGCGAATATGGCCATCCGTATATGACGTTACTACCCGAATACGAAGCCAGGCAAATCGAC
>CAVKTU010000160.1:0-3110 GCA_963659395.1 Holdemanella sp.
TGCGAAAGAAAAATATAAGATTTAATCGAATTTTTTCTTTTATATAAAAATATTTTTACCTTTTTTATTGGTTGTGTTATAATTCGATTATGAAGTCGGACATTCTCTCACAAATCAAAGCAAACTTTGCCCCGGGCGAACTCTTTATGATGTCGGACGTCGTTCCCGGTTATATGTCGGACGCAAACGCTAAAAAAGAGCTTCTTAAATTGACAAGAAATAAATCTGTGGAACGCTTTGCGTATGGCATCTATTATTTGCCCAACGGCGAAGAGCCATCGCTATCAAAAGCGATCGAGCTTCGGTATTTAAAACGCGGCGACAAGGTCTATGGTTTCTACACAGGCGACAACTTCCTGATGGCTATCAACGACGTTGAACCCACATTGAATGATCAAATCGAAATCATGAGCAATCGTGCCACCAGCGGCAAAAAAACCGTCTATATGTTTGGCAAACGCTTCACCATCCGTAAGCCCTACGTCGAAATCAACAAATATAACGCATCGCTGATTGCTTTCTTGTCCTATATATCAATGTCGCCGATCAGCAAAATCAAAGAGCAATACTCGATTTTGGCCAATTACGTGAGGCGGGAACATTTGGGTGCTATAGACGTAATGGAAATGGCTGAAAAATTCCCCAATAAAGTCGCTTCAAAATTACTTACTAGCGACTTATATCGTTCCTTCTGGAAACATTAAAAACGAGGCGGCAACACACCGTCTCGTTTTCTTTACGTTTGTTTTTTCAATAAATGGTAATTTGAAGATCTTCGGGCCTATTTTATCGCGTCTTCTTCGTTGCCGTCTTTCGCTTCGTTTTCCTTGGCTTCGGAAGCGTTGTTTTTGTTGTCAATGATAAAGGCGTCTCTATATTCGTCGAAGTCCCAATCAGGGTGGGCCGACATAACCTTTTTAACGGCGAAACGCATGAGTCTTTCTTCGACTTTTCGCTTGTCTTCGCCAGACGCTTTAATGGCGGAATCGGCATGATCCATAGCGGTCTTTGTTTCGTTTATGGAATCGTTGATAAGCCCGCTGACAAGGATATAAGCGCGGACGGCCGGAGCGGAAGACAGGGACTCGATGTATTTTTTCTCTTCCAAAGGAATTGAGATATATTCTTCTTTCGCCTTATTAACGTCTTCAGTATACAGATGAATGGCTATTTTTTGCGCTACAGCGTTGTTATAAACCCTTCTAGAGAGCTTATCTTTTGAGGAAATAGCGAGTTCGTTTATCTCTAAAGCGCCTTTATAATCGCCTTCTGCTAAGCGGTTATAAATGGTGACGTCGTTAAGGCGAGAGGTAAAATCGGTAACCTCTTGGTAAACGGGCGTAGAAGTTGCTTTTAGGCCCCTTGACATCGAATCTTCGGCCAGAAGCATTTCGTTATAAGCGCGGACGTTTATGGCGTTATTCAATACCGGAATCAAACAGCCGTCGTTTTTGCCATCTAGGTGGGCAGGGAAAATGTCGTATAAGAAGATCATGCAGCCAACGGTTAAGGTCACTATGCCGACTATTTGCGCCCAAATCCAAGCGGCATCGTTTTGTGAAAACACCGCGGCGAGAGCAATCAAAACGGCACAAATTATAACTTCTAGCAAAAAGAAGACGAGCGGAATATAGATAATGTGTCGCGGATTGCTTTTTTCCACGCTCAAAGGCACATATTTGGTTTCGCCGGTGATTCCATCGTAGTTAGCAAAAGAGAATTTGAACTTCCCTTTCTCGTCTTTTTTAAATTGGAAAAAGAGGCAATTCCACGATGTTATCTTATATTTGCCGATTCTCGCTCCAACGGCGTGGCCGATTTCTAGCATTAATGCCGTCAAAATTATCGCCCCTAAGACAATCAGCAAAACAAAAACCATGCCAACATTGCCTTGCAACACATTGGTGTAGCTGAGATTGCTAAAAATAGGCCTGATTATGCCTAACCCCACGCCAACGGCTATGCCAATCATCATGGCATAAACCAAATAGCCCATTAAATCGTTCTTTTTCATCGGAAATCCTCCTCATTATCGTTAAGGCACAAGCGATAGACGGCCTCAACGTCTTCTTTGTTTAGTGATCGCGGGCAACAGCCAATCACACGTGTTCCGTTGCCAGTAGCTATAGCAGTCAAACGAGGAATGTCTTCCTGATGGAGTCCAAGCCGCGGAAGAGAGGTCGGAACGCCTAGCTCTCGATAGAAGCGGCCCATGGACGCGATACCCATTATAGCGGCTTTCTCGTCATTTTCCTCAAAAACGTCAAAAACATGACGACCAAACCGAGCAAATTTGGCTAAATCTTCTCGGTATATATACTTAGCCCACCCCAAATACGCCACGGCAATGCCCTCGCCATGCGTTATTTCCGGGTTTAACGCCGACATGGCGTGCTCTAGGGGATGCACGACAAAACGACTCTTTTTGCCAATGCTAGTTAAGCCCGAATGGGCCAAAGAAGAATCAAGCATCAATGCTTCTAAGGCTCCTTCGTCGTTAGGATTAGCTAGCAAGGCAAGGGCCACATCTTTGATATTCTTAACGATATCCAAAGCCCACGCATCTGCTAATTGATAGGGATTGCTCTTGGCAAAATACCGTTCTATCGAATGCATCATCATGTCTACGATACCGGCGTTTCTTTGCCTTGGAGGCACGCTTAAAAGCAACGAAGGATCCTCGATAGCGAATAACGGCCTGACCAACGAGGAATTAAAGCCGCTTTTTTCTTTCGTTTCGTAATTGTTTATCACGCACGAATCGCTCATTTCACTGCCAGCGCTGGCAATAGTCAAAACGGCGGCAACCGGCAACGCTTTCGTTGGCACCGCCTTATGGCTATTAAAATCAAAAGGGTCGCCATCATAAAAATAGGAAACGGCGATGCTCTTGGCCACGTCAATAACGCTTCCCCCACCGACGGCGAGAACGCAATCAACTGGATCGTTTTTGATTATTCTTAATCCTTTTTTAACAAAAGCAACGTCGGGATTGGCCGCAATGCCGCTAAGTTCGGAAAAAGATATTTTTTCTTCTTCTAAACTCCTTACGATCAGCGCATAAAGCCCGCTTCTTTTGATGGACTCTCTACCATAGACAAGAAGAACCC
>CAVKTU010000161.1:0-3098 GCA_963659395.1 Holdemanella sp.
ACGAGCAACAAATCGTCTTCATGCATCGCTTCCATCATCTCGCCGAGGCGCCTATCGAATTCCATCAAGGCCGCGGCATATCCTTTGGCGTTGCGGCGATGGCCGTATTCGCTGTCGAATTCGACGAGGTTGACGAAGCATAAGCCGGTCCAATCCTCGTTTTTGACTTGTTCGATCGTTTTGTCCATTCCGTCCATGTTGGAGACGGTATGGACGCTTTTGCTGACTCCGGCGCCATTAAAGATATCGGATATCTTGCCTATGCAACTGGTCATGAAGCCGGCGTCTTTAAGAATGTCCATATCCGTTTTGGCCGGCGGCTTGAGAGCATAGTCGTGGCGATTGGGCGTGCGTTTGAAATTATCTTTGGAGGTTCCGACGAACGGCCTGGCGATGACCCGGCCAACGCGCCATTGCTCTTTCATGCAGATTTCGCGGGCGATCTCACAAACGCGATAAAGCTCTTGGAGGCCCGTGACCTCCTCGTGGGCGGCGATTTGCAAGACGCTGTCGGCGGAAGTATAGACGATGAGGCTGTTTTCGCGCATTTGCCTTTCGCCCAATTCTTTTAGAATCTCCGTGCCGCTGGCGGCGACGTTGCCGATCACTTTATGACCGGTTCTTCGCTCTAATTCCTCGATAAGCTCTTTCGGGAAGCCCGTTTCGGTGAAGACTTTGAAAGGCGAAGTGGTAAGGATCCCCATCATCTCCCAATGGCCGGTCATCGTGTCTTTGCCGTTGCTTCTTTCCCTTAAGCGCATCGCAAAGGCGTGTTTGCTTCCTAAAAGAGGTTTGACTCCTTTGATGTCATCTAGTAGCCCGATTCCTAGTTTTTCCATATTTGGGACGCTGAAGTCGGGAATGCTTGCGGCGGCGTGGCTCCAGGTGTTGGCTCCGGCATCGCCATATTCAGCGGCGTCGGGTTCTTCGCCGATGCCGGCGCTGTCGGCGACGATGAGGAACACTCTTTTGAAACGATAATTCATAACTTTTCCTCCCGTAGATTCTACTTTATCTGCCTTTGTTATACAAATCATATGCACTGATGATACGATTGACGGAGACTTCGGTGTAGATTTGAGTCGTCGTGATTTTGCTATGCCCTAAAAGTTCTTGGACGCTTCTTAGGTCAGCTCCTTTTTCGAGGAGGTGGGTGGCGAAGCTATGCCTTAGGGAGTGTGGCGATATCGGCTTGTCGATATCCGCCATCGCGGCGTATTTTTTCACCATTTTGAAGAAATAGACGCGCGAAAGCCTTTCGCCTCGATGGTTTAAGAAGAGATATGGCGAGGAGGAGCCTTTGTTTCTTCTCCTTGCCCCGTCGATGTATTTTTGTAGGTATTTATCGGCGAAAGACGAATAGGGAACGATCCTTTCCTTGTCGCCCTTGCCGTGGACATCGATATAGCGATTGGCGAAATCGAAGTCCTTGAAACGGAGAGAAAGGAGTTCGCTCACGCGGAGGCCGCTGGCGTAGATGAGTTCGAGCATCGCCTTATCCCTCATCCCCGCGTCGGTCGATATATCAGGGGCCTCCAAAAGGGCTTCGACTTCCTCGACGCTAAGGACATTGGGAATTTTTTTCGAATGTCTGGGCTTCTCGTAATCTGGCAATTCGCCTTGATAATAGCCCTCGTTTTGCAAAAACCTATAAAAGCCAAGAAGCGAGGAGGCGCGCCGCAAAATCGTGGAGGAGGATTTCTCCAAATCGTCTTCGTTCAAAAGGAAGGAAGTGAGCATGTCCTTGCTCAAATCGCTGCTATTATGCAAATTCTCGCCATGAAAGGCCAAAAAGAGCTTCAGGTCCTCCTTATAGCTTTCAATCGTAAGGGAAGAGGAGCCGTCCTCGACCCGTTTGGCCCCGAGATAGAGGCTTACGGCTTTATCGATCGCGATGTCCATTTTTCTTGCTCCCTTTCTTTTGGCTGGCGATGGTGAGGCTCGGCTTTTTCAATTGCCGGTTCAATTCGTTGACCAAAAGCTTAGTGCGGTCGAGCTTTTCGTATTCCTGGTAATTCCATAGGCTCATTTGGAGCGTCTCTTTACGGGGATCGACCAAAGAAGAGAGGGAAACGCCGACTAAACGGAGTTCTTTCCCTAAGAAATTGCTTTCATATAGGCTTATGGCCGTTTTGACGATCGTCGTTTCGTCATCGCTAGCTTCGGGCAAGGTAAGGCTACGGGTAAAGGAATGGAAAGCGCTGTCTTTGACGGCGAGAACGACCGTCTTGGCGCGCTTACGGTCGTTCTTAAGGGCGATGACGCTCCGATGGGCGAGTTCCCTTATTTTGTCTTTGATCATCGTTTCCTCGTCGGTGTCGTATGGGAAGGTTTCGCTATGGCCGACGCTTTTGGGGTCGGCAGGAGCCACATCGACGGTGTCGTCGCTTTGCCCTAGGAGGTCTTTGCGGATCTCCTCGCTGAATTTCCCAAACCTTCTTTTCCCCCATTCCTCGTCGGCAAGGATCAGTTTCGCCAAATCGCCGATGGTTAAAATCCCCTCCTTCGTGAGCGCGGCGGCGCTTTTGCTCCCGATCCCATAAAAGGAGGAAACGGGCAATGGATAGAGTATCTTCGCGATGTCTTTCTTCCTGATGATGGTGATGCCCATCGGCTTTTTCATGTCGCTGCCCATTTTTGCTAAGAATTTGGTCGGAGCGACGCCCAAGGAGCTTTTTAGTCCGATTTCTTGATAGAGCCCTTCTTGGATCTCGTGTAGGTAAGCGAGAGGATCGGCGGCTTTTTTGATGCCCTTGCCGATATCGACATAGCCCTCGTCAATCGAAAGAGGTTCGATTAGTTGGCTCCATTTGGAAAGATAAGCGAAGAAAGAGCGCGACAACATGGCGTAATAAGGGAAATCGCAAGGCAAGAAATGGCCTTTTGGGCAAAGCCTTTTCGCTTCGACGATCGGCATCGCGCTTTTGACGCCGAAAGCCCGCGCCGAATACGAGCAAGTCGAGACGACGCCGCGGAAGCTTTCCCCGCCGACGATGATCGGTTCGTCTCCCCATTCGGGATGGCGCAAGGATTCCGCCGTGGCGAAGAAGGCGTTCAGATCGATATGCAAAATGACCTTGCCCATATAGGGTAATGAT
>CAVKTU010000162.1:0-3069 GCA_963659395.1 Holdemanella sp.
GGCTAGCGATAACGAATTCCTCGGCTTGCTTAAAGAGAGGAGCCGCCATGAGGAAAAAGCTTAAGGCCGCCTCTTCCCCGTTTTTGCCTAGCGCCCTCCCGCAGACGCGCAAAGACCAGTTTTTCTTCATCTTGCGCAATCGCTATGGGACTTTCCTCTTCTTGGGGCTATGGCTCCTTTTGACCTTCTCGCCCATCATCTTGACCGCCTTCTTCCAAAGCCAGCTAGAAATTGGCTTCTATCAAAAATATCGCGCCGGTTCCCTAAGCGAAGATGATTACCGCTCTTCGATGAACGTCTTGCTCATATATGGGACGCTACTAGAGACCGCGTTCACTTTCCTTGCCTCCGTTTCCTTAAGCGGCGCCAACCGCATCATGAGGTCCTTATTATGGGGCGAGGGGATCCTCTTCTGGGACGATTTCAAAATCGGCGTCAAGCAAAATTACCGCAATACATCCCTTCTTTTCTTCTTTTTCGGGATCTTACTGTCCTTATGCCGCTTCGTCGAGGCCTTCTATATCGAATACCTTCTTGGTATCCCTTTCTATGTCCTTTTAGTTCTTCTTGTCATTCCGATCTTCATCATCGCCTCGATTTTCTCCTCCGTCTATGAATGCGGCCCCTTTCGCGCCATCGTTAACGCCACGAAGCTCTATTTCCCCTATTGGTGGAAGTTCCTCCTTTCGGGGGTGGCTCTTTTCTTTACGCTATACGCCTTGACGTGGCTAGAGACCCTTCCCGTCTTAGTCGCCCTCATTCATATTCTTTTATGCGTTTTCCTTCTCCCTATTTGCCTTCTTTTCTTATATTCCTTGTCCTTCTCTTTGTTTGACAAATATATTAACCGTGAGCATTTCCCCGCTTATTACCATGCGGGGCTATATGTGCCTAAAAACAAAGAAAGGAAATTTATCGATTCGCTTTAGAAAGGATGAAACCATGAAAAAAAGTCTCCCGTTGATCGCCTTGTTTCTTGCTATGCCCCTTCTTTCCTGCGGCCCGACGGAGGAGAAACCCCTCTCTTCTTCCTCCTCTTCCGCGCTTTCCGAAAGCATCGAGATCCTAAATCCCTTCGCGGGGCAGGAAGTCGACCTTCTTTATGGTCCCGCCCGCGCCTATTTGGAAAGCGATGATCCCGCCGCCTTCTTAGCAACGGCCTCTTCTAATCCTGGCGACAATACCGATGGGGTGACCATTCGTTGGAAGGTCAATGGTGGCAACGGCCGCTATAAACTTGAGATATCCACCGACGAAAACTTTGAATATCCTTACCTAACGTATTCCGATTTGCGCCCTTCCGTCCAATCCCTTGCGGTCTATAATTTGCTGCCAGGCAAATATTATTACCGCGTAAGCGGTCCTAACGCCGTCTCGGAAAGCGATTCCTTTCTCGTTAATAGCGGCGTAAGGACGATCAATACCAATAACACCGTCATCAATATGCGCGATTTGGGCGGCTGGAAGACTTCCTCTTCCTCGTGCGTCAAATATGGCCTTCTATACCGAAGCGCCTCCTGGGCGAGCATCGATAAGACCGCCGTCACGCGCCTTAAGGGCCTCCAAATGAAAACGGAGCTCGATATCCGTTATAGTAGCTCCAGCGCCGATTATTCCGTTTCCGAATACCCGATCGATGGAATCGGTTTCAAGAACCTCGGCATGGGGCAATATGACCAGATCCTTCCCAAAGCCAGCAAATATAGCGCTTCTTCGAAAGCCAACCTCAAGAGCATCTTCGAACTTCTTTCCAAACAAGAAAGCTACCCTCTCACTTTCCATTGCTCCGCGGGCGCTGACCGAACGGGGACCCTGGCTTTCTTGATCAATGGGCTATTAGGCGTTTCCTATGAGGATCTATGCAAAGATTTCGAACTCACCACCTTCTATAACTCGAAGCGGTGGCGGAGCGCCATCGTCGATGGCGCCTTCGATGAGACGGGCGTGATGCAAGAGGATAGCTCAAATTATGTCGCCTTTGGCCTTCTATATAAGGAAATGATGGAAGGCTATGCCGAGGAAGGGGAAAGCCTTAGCGATGCCATCGCGACGTATTTGAAGAAGGAGTGCGGCGTTAGCCAATCCACCATCGACGGCATCAAAGCCATTCTCATCGAAACGCCTAAAGGCGATGAATAGGCTTCGTTACTTTTCTTAGAACATCGCCTTGATCACGGGCATACCTATTATTAATCGTCAGAAAAAGCTTGATTTTTCCTATTCTTCCTGAAAGCGCTTTCCGAGCCTTAGGCTGAGTGCTAACTTAGCCTCAATCATAAGGAGAAAATCTATGAACAAAAGGAAAAGTGCAATGGCTTTATGCGTCGCCTCTTTCGCTTCGCTTGGGGCTATTGTGGTCGGCGCTTCCTATAAAGCGGCCGGAAACCTCTTCTTCGCTAAGGCCGACGCCGCAGGTGTTTGGATGCATTACGCGAAGAAAGCGGCGAGCAAAGGCAATGACGGCATCCGCGAATATTGGGTGAATTGCCAAACCAATGAGCACGTCTTCACGGCTCCGACGGACGCCACAATCCAAGAAGGGACCGGATACGACACAAGCGGCTTTGCCACTGACGATGACCGTTGGATTAAAGCGGTGACTCTTTCCGCCCAAGAGGTTCTGATGACCGCCAGCACGAAGACGTTTGATCTCGGCGAATACGCGGATGGAACCATTTCCTCCATTAAAGCGGGCACCTTCGATTTAGGCACCGATGCCTCTAACCTTGATGTCAGCGGCTTTGCCGCCGACCATTCCGATGATGGCGTTAAAGCCGTTGAAATCGAAACGACCAAAGACGGGAAAGAATACGTTCTCTATTTCGATACCACTTTCGTGACTGCGAATATCGCCAGCGTGGCCGATTTCCAAACGTACATTCTTCCTTATACGGCCGCGACCGATGACGATGGAAACACTACGTACACAGACACAAACAAATTTGGGTATTACAAATTGACAGCTGATAATTTGGACATGAATGCGCAAATAAAACATTCTTCTAGCGACAATAAGGTCGGTTATTTCGCCGGCACGCTCGACGGATGCGGCAAAACGATATTAAGCCC
>CAVKTU010000163.1:0-3041 GCA_963659395.1 Holdemanella sp.
AGCCACCACCACGACCCTTTCATTAAGCTTATTGACCGCTTCTTGGATGATTTGGCCAAAACGATAATGCTCGCTTAGGGAAAGGCCGCTTAGTCCCAAACGCACCGCCTTGAAATCGCGGTAATGCTTATTGATGAAATATAGAGGCACCATCGTGCCGTGGTCGAGATAAAGCTCTTCTCCCCCTTCCGTGCCCGCTGGGAAGGAAGCGATCTTCGACAAAGCGGCGATCGCCTCAATCAAAGGGCGATCATAAAAGAGACGGAAATTGACGTTGGGCGCTTTATATTCGGCAAAGGAGCCCATCACGACCTCCCCATCGCCGATTTGGAAATAATCGCTATAGCTTTCGGCGTGAGGGGAAATGAAAATAATCGTCTCGGGCTTCAAGGCGGCGATCTTCTTGCCCGCCTCTTCCAAGGAAGCGACGGTTTTGGCGATGACGCTTTCTTTGCCCTTCCCGATTTCGGGAATGGCTAATGGCGGATGGGGCAATACGAAGCTCGCTAAAATTGGCATGGTCTTCTTATAGCACAAATCCGGCCAGAAAGTGAGGGGCGAATCGATATCATTTGCTTCCGATAAATCGCTCTTCGCGTTTGTTTTATGGCGAAATGTATTAAAAATATAAGGTTTTTGACGGGGATATACGGAAAAATAACCACCTATTGAAAGAAAACTATCCTTGAGCCGTCTCGATCTCTTGAAGGCAATCGATTTTAGCTTTCTTCTCTCTTTTTAAGATCCATAAGGCGCAGCCGATGGTCAACAGTTCGCTTAAAGGGAAAGAAAGCCAAAAAAGCGTCCTCCCATTACCGACGTTCAAGAAAAGGAATTCCAAGGGGACTAGGAAAATGACGAGGCGCAAAAGAGAGATGATTAATGGCGATAAACGCGCCCCTAATCCTTGCAATAATCCTTGGATGGCGATAGTCGGGGCCATGAAGATAAAACCCCATGAGGCCATCCTGATCGCCACAATGCATGTCATAGAGACTTCCTCATTGGAACCGCCTCCCGCCAGATTGAAAAGGGAAGATATCGAGGAAGCGAACGCTTCGAATAAAAGAACAAGGATGGCGCTGACGATAAGGCTATCGATTAACCCATATCGAACCACCTCATCGCTTCTCTTCTTATCGCCTTTCCCATAGTTATAAGACATCAAAGTTATCAACGCGTTGCTTAAGCCAAAGCAAGCGAAGAGGGCCATTTGCTGAATCTTATAGTAAATGGCGAAGGTGGCTTGAAGAAGTTCGGCGTCGCTAGAAGTGGCCAACACCATATTGCTAGTAAACATCATTACGGACAGCAACGCTTGCATGATCATAGCGGGCACCCCGATTAAAGCGATTTCCTTCAACGTGTTTTTGGAAAAGAGGAAGTTGTGTATGCGATTATCGATTTCCTTATCGCAAAGGAAATGGAAAAGCATATCTAATAGCAAAGAGACGACTTGGCCGATAACGGTCGCGTAAGCGGCTCCTGCCACCCCCATATTAAGTGGATAAATGAAGACGTAATCGAGGACGATGTTCGTCAAAGCGCCGGCGATTTGCCCCACCATCGAGAGGAAATTCCTTCCCGTGCTTTGAAGAAAGCGCTCAAAGACGGTAAAGAACATCTGCCCGAAGGAATAGATGGTGCAAATGCGAAGGTAATCGCTCCCCATCGAAACGACCAATTCTCTTTTTGCTTCATCGGCAATGGCCATCGTGGCTTGCATTCTGATAAAGGGTTCGGCAAGGAAAAGGCCGAATAGCAAGAAGGCCACATAGAATATAAAGGCCATAGTGAGGCCGTTATAAGCCGCTTTCGCGGCCTTTTCTCGATTCTTCTCCCCTAAACTTTTGGAGATTGAAGCATTCACCCCGATTCCTAGCCCCACTCCTACGGCGATCATGAAAATTTGAACGGGAAAGCTATATCCTAAAGCGATGTTGGCCTCATATCCGCCTTCTGCCATATTAATCACGAAGGCTGTGTCGACGATGTTATAGATGGCTTGCAAAACCATCGACACGATCATCGGCAACCCCATCGACCAAACGAGTCTTTTGACGCTATGCGTCCCCATCTTGTTTTCTTTCATAAAAACCTCTTAGCGCTGTCCGCTCAATAAACCGGACTTACGCCTAAGAGGCCACTCGTTTATTGCCAAGATGATAGGCTTTTCGAACATCTTTTTCAAAGCGTTTTTTCAGTTTTCCTCAATTTGATTTCTAATCACTAATATACCAAGCTATGGATATGTGTTCCGTAAAAAGACAAAAACAAAAACCTAATCTTTTTTCTTCTTTCTCAGTGGTCCGTGATTACATTTAGGGCAACCGTGTCCTAAACTTCTAGTCTTTATTGAAGTCATCCAATGGTTTCCGCATTTTTTACATATCCACCAAACCTTTTTAGACGATTTTGTTTTGTAGTTTTCGGGACCTATTTCGTTTTTACTATAATCCCATTCTTCGCAAAGGCTTGGATTCAAAGTTAATAAATCATCAACGCCTTTCATTGGAACACGACCAGAACAATGCGGACATCCAACTCCTTTTTTTCTATTGTTTGGTGAAGCCTTCCATTCGTATCCGCATTTATGGCACTTCCACCAAATAGGCTCGAATCTCCCAGCAGTAATATTATCAGGAGTTAATGTTCCGTTTAGCGTTGGATGAAAATCAGAAATCAACTTTGGATCGGTTTGCCTAAGTGATCCAACCTTTTCCACTTTCTTCAAAGTAAAGGTTTTGCCTTTTTTAATTTGTCCGCATTCGCGACAACAATTGCTTCTTGTTCTCGTCCTGTCTTTAATTGCTGCTATAAATGATTTACCGCATGTATGGCACTTCCACCACACTTTATCATAGGCGCCAACGGAAAACATTTCTGGCTTTAACGGATCATTTTTCTCATAATCCCATTCGGCAGCTATATCAGGCCTTAAACTAGCCAAAGAATTATCGATGCACGTCAAATAAGAAAGAATCTTTTTTCGGTCTTTTTCAATATCAACTATTACCGGACTATGATGTATTCCTAACACC
>CAVKTU010000164.1:0-3037 GCA_963659395.1 Holdemanella sp.
CTTTTGGCTCTATCTAAGATTTCGCGGCATTTTTTGTATAAGGAGGCATATTTTGCGTTGTATCCGGAATTGTTAAGGCCGAGATGATCGCTGTCGAGAGCGTACTCACATTCATAGTTGTTTTCGTAATATGTGAGCAAATCATCCAAAATCTTAATGACTTTGTCGTTTGGAGCCTCGTACAAATAAGTCTCCAATGATGCTCCTTTCGATAACTTATATTTGCTACAAAGTGGAATTCCGATGCTGTTTTTGGTGAATTGATCGAAATCACACGTGCTAAAATTGAGCACATAGCCGCCCCGATTAAATAAATGCAAGAAGGTCACAATATCTGTTTTGGCAAGGCTGTTCATTCTTGTTGTCTCCTTTTTGTTTGTGTGAATGCCTAAAGAATAGTTTTTCTTTAACTATTAAGCAAATTAAACCAGGCATCTGATAGCGGTCTTCTGAGCGCCGTTACAATCTTGTTGCGTCACAGTTTTTGTTCAGCTTCGCTTATTGTTGGGGGCTATCTTTGCCAGCGCCGATGGAGCACAAAGGTTATAACGCGCCATGATGGTTAATAGTTTGCTAAAGGTCCCCATAAGACAATTGTATATTTATCGATAGCATTTGCTTGCTTAAGCGAGCGTTCATTTCTTTGCGCATTTCTAAACGAATTGAGGCCATCGTCAGAACATATTTGAAGACGAAAAAAACAAAAAAACAGTATATGGCTTCCGCCTTTTGATTGAATAAAGATTTCACATTCGTGCATTGTGGACAATGCAGGTTGAGTAAGGTGCTTAAAGCCGATAAAACGTTTTATATCATCCGTCTGCCAAGCTCGTTTACCCCACTGAGATAGCCATGCCTTTTAGTAAAGACGGATATGATGAGTTATCATAAAAATCGGGGATCAATGATTATGACAAACGATGAAATTAAAGACTATTTCGAGAAATACTTTGGAGAGAGTTCGAATCCGGTTTCCATCCCAAAAGATTCCGCGTTTGACTATGCGCACTTGTTTGCGAAATTATCATTGGCTTATAGATTTGAAAGCCCGGATCTTTTCTATGACGATCAGGGAAAAGGAATCGTGTACATATTTGAACATTTTGAATACGATTCATCCGAACATCGTCGCAAGAAAGGCAGCACGGGGATGGCAAAAATGCATAAGGCCCTAAATCTGCTTAATGAAAGTGTTGCGGAGTTTGCGTCTAGCGGCCGTGAAGTTTCGTGCAATTTGGACCTTTGGGCGGAAACGTCCACGAAATTTCTTTGCGATTCTTTACAGGCTTCGTTCGAAAAACACGCAAGAAAAATACCCGATTATAAAGCGAATATTCTTGCAACGGAGCACGCCAATCCCGAAGACCGGAAGTTCTTCGTGACCTTCATCATTGAAGATGCTTCTGCCATCGGAAGCGTAGATCAAAACGGAAAACTTATATATCCGTTTTTTATTAGAGAATTCATGGAATTTTTCCGAAATCAGCAAAGAGTGGATTGTTTGATCTGTTCTAATTCTTTTGGCAAAAAACGTGGCACATGGGCGCTTGCGAAAGAAGATGCCAGCAACAAGACAATTAAACAGCTCGAAAGAAACAGGAAAGAAATAACGCTGAGGAATATTTATCCTCGAGAACCAATTTCCGTTCCTATAAACGGATCGACCATAGCGAGATTTATACCGGAAGGAGAGGGCGATGACTGAATACAAGAAAATTCGCTTTTGGAATGGGGCCTACGAGGTTGAAAACAAGCATACTGGGCTGAAAGATAATCGTTCTATTCTGGAAAAGATATTTGAGGACGCTGGGGCGCCATACAAGATTGTATACGACAAGAATCCTGAAACCATATATCTTTTGAACGGCGAGACCTTCGTTTATCTCGGAATCGTTACGTTGAATTATTCCCAAAAGATATATGACTGGACGATAACGCAAAGGAACCCCGATGGTTCCTTTCCGAAGGAGCTGGAAAAATACGAAGACGCTGAGGAAAGTACCGTTTTGATTTGTGAACTCAATTACAATTCATTCAAAGGCATAACTCCAGCGGCATATAAGAAAATCAACAAAGAGAGAATTAAGAAGAAACAGTCTTTCTTCAACTACGGGATGATTATTCACAATTATCCCTATTATTCCTATGGGGATCAGCTCCACGACGCTTGCGTCGATCGTTGCGCGAAACTCCTTGAAGGCAAATTCGACACCAAGAAGATACTAGATGATTTCCCCGGTGTCCCTGGCGCGGTTGTTCTTTACAAGATAGCCAGAGGCGAAAGGACCGGGTATGCGGCTTTATGGACCGATAAAATCGACAGGGCGCACGAATTCGCAAAAGAAGGGTATAAGAACTACATCCCTTTTTGCCTGGATTTCACGCAGAAGTGGGCCTATTCCGGACGGCCCTTCTTATTCAAAGCCAGCGATGCTTTTATTTCAATCTATCGTGATTATGTTTACGAAGGGGGCAAAGAACTTCAAGACAAGAAAGAGATCAATCAGCATATCGTCTATCGAATCGACAAAGAATACGACGATACCTACAAAACCGATCCGAATCGGGGGAATAGTTATCTCGTGCTTGACCGCGCTATCAAAAGGGCCGAGCGTGGCGAATCTGAAAATCTGGACTTTTATCAGTTCACTGATGGAAGAACCAAATGGAACACTGAGTTTCTTGTCTATCAAATCATCAAGAAGATGTATCCAAAGGATACGATATATCAATATGCCGCCCCCTTCTTGAAAGTGGGAAAAAGCCAGTTGGTTTACGATGTCTTCATCGTTTCTTTGAACATCGCAATCGAATATCAAGGTGAGCAACATTTCAAACAAGTTGGTTTCTTCGGAGATGAGAAAGATTTCAAAGCAAGAAAAAGAAGAGACGCATTGAAACGAAAATTAAGCAAAGAGAACGACGTGACTCTTATCTATGTGAATTATGACGAAAACGTGAATGAGGAATTGATCAGCATGAAGATAAATCAGGCAAAGGCAAAGGGCGCTGATTCTGTCTAATTGAGGTAACTCTT
>CAVKTU010000165.1:0-3014 GCA_963659395.1 Holdemanella sp.
CCGTCGTTACCGGCATATGGTCTTCTAGCGAAGGCGTCGAATACACCGGCGCTGACAATTCCCTTCAAATGGGTATTTTAGGCTTAGATTGGAAATACGTTACGTTGACTTTGCCGACGTTTGACTATTCTGCTTACGCCTCCGTTTCTTTCACGATGGGTTTCGGCGGTGGCCCTGGTGGCCGTACGGCGTGTTTGTTCTTTGGGTCGATAACCGAACCGGATGACGGTTTTGACACTTCCACCTGGGACGGTCGCATAGTCGAAGCCCCCAACGATTTCCTTGGCAAAGCCCCTAATTGCGATAAAACCGGCAACAATTGGGATACCGAATTCACCGTCGTCACCATCTCCGAAGGAAAGATCAATTTCAAGTCCTCGACGATGGATAAAACAAGGGATTTGGATGCCGATGTCAATAACGGAATCAAAGGCCTTGTCTTAAGCGTTGGCATTTGTTCTTACAACACCTTCGTCATCACTCCTTTCTACGCCAGCACGTTCTAATCGCGGTTAACGATGATTGAAAAGGCCCCGCGGCAACGCTGCGGGGCTTTCCTTTTAAGTGACGGTTATTTAGAAATGCACCTTATAAGTCAAGACGTTCTCGACGACCTCGCCGTCGATTTGTAGTCCGCATTGTTTATCGAAGGAAACCTCGATTTCCTTGCCGCTCATAACGAAGGCGTGCTTCCTGTCGTTAACGTGCTTCCCAAAGAAGATCTTCGGAAACATCATCAAAGTCCCTAATTTGCCTCTTCCATAGATCGTTACGAAGGAAAGAAGGCCGCTATGGCGGTCTTGCGAGGGGGCGATCATCATCCCTCCGCCATAATATTTGCCTAACATCGAAGAGGCCAAATAAACCTTCTTGAAGCTATATTCCTTGCCGTCGACCTTAACCTTGGCGTTCCTAGGCTTAAAGCCCTTGAAGAGAAGGGAAATGGTGATCTTCGAATAATCGATTTCCTTCTTCCCTTCTTTTTTCATGCGCTCGGCAACGACGCAGCAATCCCCGTCGATACCGTATCCGATGCCGTTGATGAAACGCCGCTTTAAGCCATTAACTTCGATATAAGGGAGGGAAGAGAGGCAATCGTTGAGAGGAACCAAGCCGTCTTCGTTTTCCTTTTCCTTTTGGTCGTTAAGGAAGTCGTTGCCCGTACCTAGGGGCAATAGATAGATATTCGCCTCTAGATGAGACGGGTCACAGGAGTTGATGAAATAATTAAGGGTGCCATCTCCTCCCGCTAGAAGGATCTTGTCTTCCTTAGAGAAAGAAGCGATTTCCTCTGCCCAAACGAGGTCGTTGCTGTTCTTCGTCTCGATAGAGACTCCCCATTTCTTTTCGAGTCTTTCCTTAATGGGGGTTAAGGAAGAGAGGATGTTGCCATTGTCGGCCAGGGCGTTGTAATAAATGCGAATCATGATGTTTATCTCCTTCTCCTCGTATAATCTTCGAGGATCAAATCATGGCAATAAGAGGCGATTTCCGAAGCGCTTTTCCCTTCGTAATCGCTATAGGAAAGGACGTTAAGGACCTTTGCCTCAACCTTGGTGGGAAGGAAAGGAGCTCTTTTCTTGATGGCTTTGACGTTCTTCAAATCGATGATGACGATGGGGGAATGGCTTTCGAGGGCGATATGGAAACTGCCGGGATGGAAGGGGAGAAGGGTGCCATTGGCTTTGTTTCTAGTGCCTTCGGGGAAGATGCAGACGTGGCCAAGGTCCGAAGTGATGACCTCGCTAGCTCTCGCGATCGACACCATGGCGTTTTTGGGGTTCTCGCGGTCGATTGGGATGAAACCCGAGTGGTGGACGAAGGGACCGGCGATCGGGAAAGAGAGGTTCTCGGGCTTCGTAACGCAGATAAAGGGGGCATCGCCAATGGCATCGATCATGATCATCGGATCGAAATTGGAATTGTGGTTCATGATGAAGAGGCACTTTTCCTTCGGTATCTTCTCAAACCCCTCTTTGGCGATACGCACCTGAAGGAGTTTAAGAAAGCAGACATCGGTGTTCCGGAGCACCCAATAATAGGCGGGATGAAAGGAGGTTTCCTGGCTCTTGTCGACGAAAGACCCCCAAATGACGATGAACAATAACCACAATATGAAGATAGAGGCCCAAGTTGGCACCACGAGCAAAATGGATATGAAGGCATAGGGCCAAGATAAAAAAGTCGCCAAGAGGAAGCCGAAGTAAGAGGCTAATCCGAAGGAGGCGATTAAGGTGATGACGGTCAAAAACATTAGGTTTATTTTAGGCTTCTAAGGCCCTTTTTCCTAGTGGCAATGAAAAAGAGGGGCGGTCCGCCCCTCTCATTAGGCAAAGCTTAGTCGAGGTGGGGGCCCGCTTTCGCGAGGGCCTTGCCCACTTCGTTATCCTCGTATTTGACGAAATTCTTTTGGAAGCGCGAAGCCAAATCCTTGGCCTTTTCCTCCCAGAGGGAGGGGTTTTCGTAAGTATCGCGAGGATCGAGGATCTTGCTATCGACGCCTGGCAAAGCAAGAGGGATCTCGAAATCGAAATAAGGGATCTTCTTCGTCTTGGCGTCAAGGATATCGCCGTTAAGGATGGCGTCGATGATGCCGCGGGTGTCCTTGATGGAGATGCGTTTTCCCGAGCCGTTCCAGCCGGTGTTGACAAGGTAGGCTTTCGCGCCGCTAGAGGACATCTTCTTGACGAGCTCTTGGGCGTACTTGGTCGGATGGAGTTCCAAGAAGGCTTGCCCAAAGCACGCGGAGAAGGTCGGGGTGGGGGTGGTGATGCCGCGTTCGGTGCCCGCGAGTTTGGCGGTGAAGCCAGAGAGGAAATAATATTGGGTTTGCTCGGGGGTGAGGATGCTGACGGGTGGCAAAACGCCGAAGGCATCGGCCGAAAGGAAGATGACGTTCTTGGCGGCGGGTCCATGGCTAATGGGCTTAACGATGTTCTTGATATGGTAAATCGGATAGGGGACGCGGGTGTTCTCGGTCACCGATTTGTCGGTGAAGTCGATATGGCCTCCCT
>CAVKTU010000166.1:0-3012 GCA_963659395.1 Holdemanella sp.
GTTACGCTCTATTTCTCTTTGAAACAGGGTCTTAACATCGGCACAAGCGAAATCTTGAATCGATTCAAGGAAATAGGAGACTATTTCAAAGCGGTCATCGATTTCAAGTCCATCGCTGAAGTCAAATTGGGGTGGTTCCCTTATTTGCTCGTCTTCTATTGCGTCATCGCCCTCGCTGCCTTAGCTTGGGTCATCGTTTGGATCGTCCATTTGATCCTTCTTATCGCTAAGCGTCGTCCTAGCGCCCTTTTCCCCAACATCGTTTGGCTATTGTTTGGCGCCGTCTCCATCGTCTTAGCCTTCTCGTTAGTCGCCATGAAACCAAGCGGCGACGCTTTCGAGGGATTTTTATTCTGCAATTGGGGCGGCGGTTATTACGGCATTGTCGATTGCTTTTCCTTTATCAAAGTCAAGCTTGATGACAAAGACATCCTTACTGCCGTTCTTGCCATCGCCGCCGTGGCGTTTGTCGTGTTGACTTATTTATTCACCTTATTGACCGCGACCAAATCCATCAAGGACGTCGTCCGTCATCCTGGCGTCAAGAAAGTCAAAAATTCCGTCATCGCCAAGAATAATGAGAATACCTATCTTGAAAACGAACAAGATTTCGCCGCTGGCGAAGGCGAAGTCAACGATGATGCCATCGATGATGACTTCCGTTCTTATCAATACGCCGAATTAGGCGATCAAAAGAAAGCCAAATGTGGCGAAAAAGAAGGAAAAACCCCTCTTATCGTTCAAAACATCTCTTATGCTGCGCCGCAGCAAGATGGCCCGAAAGCGGAACCTCCGCACCAACCGCCTTATCCGCCATATCCTCCATACCCGTACGCGCCATACCCGTACGCGCCTTATCCCTATTATCCGTTCCCTCCTTTCGCCGCTGAACCAGCCAAGAAAGAGGAGCCAAAGAAGGAAGAAGAGCCAAAAGCTCCTGAAGCTGCTCCCAATCCGGCTGCCGCTGAGCGCCCGTTGACCGCCAAAGAGCTTCGTGCCATTGTGCAAGAAGAACTCAACGATCACGATCACCCAGAAGAACTTGATCCTCTAACCGATGAACAAGCTCGCACCTTAATTAAGGAAGAATTACAGAAATATTACGCTGGCACGCCAGCCGAGGAGCCGGTCGAAGAAGAGAAACCGGTTGCCGAGGAGCCCATCGCCGAAGATGAAGAGCTTATGACAAGCGACGATCTCCGCGATTTGATCAAGGAAACCGTTCAAAATGTCTTAGCTGAGCAAGAACCGAAGGAAGAGGAGAAACAACCTACCCCCGTCGTCGAAACTCTCAGCGCCGACGAAATCCGTCAAGTCGTAGCTCAAGAACTCGAAAAGCAACCCAAGCCCGAAGAAGGCATCAAAGCCGACGATGTCCGCTCGATCGTTAGAGAAGAACTTGAAGCTTCTAAGGTTGAGCCGACCGATTCTGAGGCCGTTATCGCCACCAAAGATATGGTTGCGGAGAATAACGCCCAAATCAAAGAAGCGGCCGAAAAGCAACTCACCGGTGACGAAGTTCGTACCTTAATCGCCGAAGAGCTCGCTAAATATTTCGAACAAAACAAAGTGTTTGCTCAACCCGCACCTGCCCCCGAAGAGCCGAAAGAGGAAGAAAAGCCAGCCCCGGAGCCAGCGCCCGAACCTGAGCCTGAACCCGCTCCAGAGCCCGAACCTGAGCCTGAACCAGCCCCAGAGCCAGCTCCAGTTGAACCTGCCCCCGAAGAGGTTACCTCTGATGACGATGACGAAGCTACGCCCGCTAAAGCGGCCGTCGTTCGTGTTCCCTTCGCTGAAAGAGTCCTCAATATGGATGAAGACACCAAGGACAGCTATAACGAATTAAAGGCTGAAGCCCTTGCTTATGGCTTAAAGAGCCGCATTTCCAATAGCGGCGACACCTTCCGCCTCCATACCAAGACCTATTTGAAGCTAACGGTCGCTGGCAAAGGTCTTAAACTCTATTTCGCTCTCGATCCGAAAGATTATCGCGACACCCCGATTCCTGTTAAAGATGTCGGCGCGAAGAACATCTACAAGGATATTCCTCTTTGTTTCAAAGTGAAGAGCGCCCTCTCCGTCAAGAGAGCCAAGCAATTAATTGCCGACGCTGCCGCCAAAGATCATTTGGAAAAAGGCGAAGCCACCCCTTATGATTATGTCGCGCAGCTTCGCGATTATCACGAAAGCAAAGACGAAGAAGAGGAATAATTCGTCATCTTAACAAAACAAAGGAGCCTTAATCGGCTCCTTTTTTGTGGCTTAATAACGCGTTATGAGCTTATTGGATTAGAACGTTTGGCTTAATGCCGCGTTCTTTGAGTTTGTTTAAATATTTATCGTAGATTTCATTGCCGATGGTAGATAATTTTCGGCCGTCTGTTTTAACTACGTAATCGGCATCGCTCAATTCTTTTTTAGCGAATGTCGTGGCATCGGAAGCGAGGCGGTTATTGATCGAATCTTCATCGTCACCGCGGGCTAGCATTCGCTCTTTCCTGGTTTTCTTGCTGGCGGTTAAGGCGAATATGACGACGCTAGGTTCGTTAAGGGACAGGTACGCCTTCATGCCAGTCGGATCGACGATGATGACCTTATCGTCGTCGATCTCTTTTTTCGAACTGCCATAATGGTGCCCAATATAATAAGTGGTTTCCACGAAGTCGTCTCTTTTTTCGATTGCCTTGAACTCTTCTTCGGTCACGAAATGATAATCAACCCCGTCTTTTTCTTTTGCTCTGGGTGCTCTGGTTGTGTAAGTGATGGCTTTGCGAAGGGCAAATTCCTTCATCATGTATTTGCATAGTTCTGTTTTGCCGCTTGCCGACGCACCAAGTAAAACAATCATGCGGTTATTTTAAAACTCCTACATGGAAATAATAAAGGAAAAAGAAGAGCGGTCAGAAGGCAGAACGTCTTTCGTTGACGGACTTTTTCGTTGTTGTTTATTACATCTTGTTATTGCGTTCGTTTCTCGATGCCAAATCGATAAATCGGCACCTGAACTAATAC
>CAVKTU010000167.1:0-2995 GCA_963659395.1 Holdemanella sp.
CCCCCTTAAGGGATTCGCACCAAAATCATAGTACATGAAATGGTGTTCGCGCTGTTTTTTGCTGTCCATAAAATGGAGGGAGCGACGTTTTTGTTATCTACTTTCCAAAGCGCACTTTAGTCGACTCCCTTTAAATAGAATCCCTTAGTCTCTACTTATCCCCATTTGGCTTTTATTTTAGCGGATTTTATTGTTTTTCTCCCACATCACACCAAAAAGCGGCCATCAAGTCTATAATAGCGGCATGACTTACAAGCTTAACAACATTGATTTCGTAAACACCAGCCAAGGAACATTAATCGGCATCCACCAAAATGGCATCGATTGCTACTATCCCTGGATATCTCCTTTAACACCATCGAAAGTCAAATACGTCTTGATGGATCTTGATGGCACCAGCGTCAAAAGCGAGCCCTTCTGGATCTATATCATCGAAAAGACCGCCGCTACCCTATTGAAGGATTCCTCCTTCAAACTCCAAGCGGAAGATGCCCCATACGTTCAAGGCTTCACCACCATCGAGCATCTCTCCTATTGCCAAAAGAAATATGGCTTTAAGCAAGACTTGGCGGAGGCTTCCGCCCTCTATCACGTAATCGCCAAAGAAGAACTAGAAAAGGCAGAGCGAGGCCTAGGCAAAAGCGACGCCTTCATGCCTCGTGAGGGGTTAAAGGATTTCTTGCTTTATCTAAAAGGCAAAGGCATCAAAATCGGACTCGTCACCTCGGGCCTCGATTATAAAGCCATCCCCGAAATCGTAGCGACTTTCAAAACCCTTGCTTTGGGCGATCCTCTTTCCTTCTATGACGCCATCATCACGGGTGGCAGGAGAAAAGGGCTTAGCGAATATGGCACAATGGGAGAATTATGCGCCAAACCACATCCTTGGTTATATAAAGAAATCGCCGCTGGATTAGGCGTTAACGACGTTCATGAAGCCGTCGTAATCGAAGATAGCTCGGCGGGCGTCATCGCCGGCAAATTGGCAGGCTTCCCCGTCATCGGCTTTGATGACGGCAACATCATTGAGGCGGGCTTAGCCAACGATTGCTACAAGATGGCATCAACCTTCGAAGACATCAAAAAATTGCTTTAATCACGCGATGACAAAATCATCTCTTCGGCGTATTCGAGTTGTTTTTTTGTGACGTTACCGCCAGAAATCAAATATGCGATCTGATGAATCTTCTCTTGGAGAGATAATTCCTTAATCGAAGCGAAGGTCCTATTGCCCCTTTCTTCCTTGGAAATAAGCAAATGGTGGTCGCTAAAGGAAGCGACCTGTGGCATATGGGTGATGGCGATGACTTGGCAAAAACGCGAAATCTCGTGAATCTTCTTAGCCACCGCCAAGGCGGTCTCGCCGCTGATGCCGGTATCAATTTCATCGAAAACGACGGTTTGGATATTCTTGGCTTTGACGTAAAGCTCCTTAAAGGCGAACATCACGCGACTGGCCTCGCCTCCCGAAATCGTTTTAGCCACGCTTCGAAGGCCTTCGCCGGCATTGGTTTCGATTAAGAAATCCACTTGGTCAATGCCGTCCTCATAAAGATAACAATCGTCATTTGAGGAGCGTTTTGCAAAGGAAATGAGAAATTTCGATTTTAAACGTAAGTCAGAAAGGCTTTGTTCGAGATTCTTTTCGATCCGCTTGGCGGCCTTTTGCCTGATCAAAGAAAGCTCCTCTCCTTTTTGGAAGGCGGCCTCCTTTTTCTCTTCGCTTATTTTCTTGGCTTTGGCTATTTCGCTAGCGATATCCTCATTTCCTTCCAATAGCGAAGCAAGCTCATCGCGGTAAGCGATTAATTCGCCGACGCTTCTTTTGTATTTGCGGCGCAAGGCGGCTAAATCGTTATCTCTATTCTCCAGTTCATCCAGCCTATCAGGGTCATAATCGATATCGGCAAAGCTTTTCCTTAGGCTTTGCAATAAATCAGAGATTTCGTAATATCTGTCATCGATGATTTGCTTGCTTCCTTCGTATTGGTTTTGATAAGAGGATAATTTACCTAAAGATTGATTGAGGTTATAAAAATCATCTAAGAATTCGCCATCGATGATCCGTTTGATCTCCTGCTCCAACGAATAGATCTTATCGTGGTTCTTTAGGAGGGAGATTTCCTCGGAAATCCTCTCTTCTTCCCCTTCTTCTAAATGCATCGCTTTAAGCTCTTGGAGCTGGTATTCGTAGAAATCGCGGTCTTTTTCGATTTGCTCTTGCTGTTTTAATAGAGCGGAGAGCATTTCTTTGCTCTCCCTATATTCCTTCAAGGACGTTTGGTAATTTTGCTTATAGGAGGCAACAAGAGAAGAGGAAAAGGCGTCGAGCATCCCCAAATAATTCTCAGGGCTAAGGATTTTGGCGAAATCGAATTGGTTATGGATATTGACCAATTGGGAGGTGATGGAAGCTAAGTCAGACAAAGACACCAGCACGCCATTGACGCGGGCGCTGCTCTTCGAAGGGGAGATCGTCCGCTCTATCGTTATCTCGTTAGAAAAAGGGATGGATAATTTTAGGAGCAACGGCTCTAGGCTCTTGCTTTCCGTTACGAAATCGCCTTGGATGAACGCTTTAGAGGCTCCTTGGCGGATAAGCTCGCTCGAGGCCCTCTCTCCCGATAGCAAAGACAAAGAATCGATCAAAAGGCTTTTGCCCGCCCCTGTCTCGCCCGTTAAAACGGTCAGGCCGTCGCCAAAAGAGCATTCGATGTTCTCGATGATGGCCAGGTTCTTGATCGCTAATCGCTTTAACATCGAAATATATTCTAATCCAAAGAAAAGGAATGGTCTCTAATAACGATCGGCCATCGAGGCGAAGCGCTTCTCGTCTTCCTCGCTGATGGTATAGACCTTATCGGTGCCAAAAATCTTGGCGATGTTGCTGCAATGGGAGGCGACACGCTCATAGGAATTGACGATGTCGACATAAATAAGTTCTACGAAATGGGTGCTGATATTGCCATTCGCGCTCGTTTCTTCTTCGAAATGC
>CAVKTU010000168.1:0-2976 GCA_963659395.1 Holdemanella sp.
TTGTTGCCTCGCCTTTCGGTGACAAAGGCGGCCGAAAACTTTATGTCGGAAGTTCTAGCTTCTTGACGAGATATCGCCAAAGCGAGGCCACTTTGCCGTCGATTGCCTCTTTTTCCTTGGCGACCGCTTCGATATAGAATTTGATTTTCGGCTCGGTGCCGCTAGGGCGGACGGTTATCGTCGAGCCATCGTCTAAGACGTATTTCAAGACGTCCGATTCAGGAAGTCCCGTAATGGCCTCCGTTTCGCCGTTCTCGTATGTGATGATATCCAATTCGTAATCGCGGATTTCCTTGACGGAGTGGCCGTCAATTTCCTGCAATTTCTCTTGGCGAAGGCCTTCCATCATCTGATTCATCTTGATGTGTCCGCTTAAACCTTCGAAATAGACGCTGATGGTATTGGTGTCGTGATAGCCGTATTTCCTTTGCAAGTTATCATAAGCGACATCCAAAGGGATTCCAAAACGTTTGTAGTAAAGGGCCATCTCGGTATATAGGAGGACGGCTTGCACGCCGTCTTTGTCGCGGACGAAAGGGGAAATGAGGCAACCGTATGATTCCTCATATCCGAAGAGGAAGGTCGGCCCTTTTCCTTTCTTCTCGTAATAGCCAATCCTCTCGCCTATATATTTAAAGCCCGTCAAGAAGCTCTCGACTTTCACCCCATAGCTTTTGGTGATGTCCTCGCCTTGGCTGGAGGTGACGATGGTATCGTAAATAACGCCGTCGGAGGGTAGTGTTCCGTTCTTTTTTTGGCGGCTAGGACATAGTCGATGAGCAAAGCGCCCGATTCGTTGCCCGTGACCGCTCATAGCTACCTTTGCTAGAAAGATAAGCCAAGCCGCAGCGATTGCCATCGGGATCGGTCATCACGCAGAGGTCGGCGTGGTATTTTTTCGCGTATTCCAGACTCAATTCCCAGGCGGCGGGGATTTCCGGGTTCGGCAATTTGCTGGCGCTAAAAGAGGGATCATGGACGCATTGCTCTTTGACGGGGATGATCTCATAGCCCAATTCGGTGAAGATGCGCATGGCATTCTCATAACTTGACCCATGTTGGGGCGAATAGACGACTTTGAAGCCTTTTTTGTCTAGTTCGGGATGGATTTGAATGCCCTCCACTAGGCGGCAATAGGAATCATCGACGTCCTTATCAAAGATAATCTGTTCGCCCCGGCCTCCCTTTTCCATTTCGATACCTAGCGGATCGCCTAAGGAAGAAATGATCTCCAGTAACGGTGCGATCGAGTCGGGGGTGAGTTGGCAACCCGTCTCATCGTAAGCCTTGAAGCCGTTATATTCCTTGGGGTTATGGGAGGCGGTGATCATGATGCCGCCGGCCGCACGGGCATAACGGACGGCATAGCTAAGCTCAGGGACGGGGCGCAAGGAATCGAAAAGATAGGTTTTGAATCCAAGATCGTTAAAGATTTGAGAACTAAGCAGGGCGAATTCGCGGGAATAAGCGCGATTATCGTGACTGATGGCCACGCCCTTGTTTTCGGCGCCAAGGACTATCTTCTTTAAAAAGAGGCCGAACGCATAAGCGGCCTTCCCGATGATAAAACGGTTGATGCGGTTAAGCCCTAGGCCTAATTTGCCGCGCATTCCGCCCGTTCCGAAGGAGGCCTCTTGGAAGAAGGCATCTTCCTTCTCCTCTTCGCTTAAGGAGAGGAGCTCGTTTTTCTCTTGGGCGGTTAATAAGGGCGATCGCAGCCATTCTTGATAGTTTTTTCGATGTCCATGATGATATGGCCTTTCGGTGGTTATTTTAGTCGATTGGAGAAGGTCTTATCACTGATAAGGGCCATGCGTTTTGGTTCATGTTAGGAAACGTTTCTTGGCGAGAAAACGTTAATAAAGACAAAGGGGCAATGCTATCATATGGGCGGTTAAGGAGAAAAAAGAATGTTATCCAAGTCGAAAATAACTAAGACCTCATGTCTTGCTTTGCTAACCCTTTTTGTCTGTTCGTGCGCATCCTCACGCAAACCGGAATTGCTCAACGCGGCCATCTCTGAAGATCCCAAACTCAAAGTGGCCAACGTCGATATCAGAATCGAGGATTTCAATAAATTGGGTTTTGTCCTCGGCGATAGCTGTGATGTTTCCTTCAGCAACGGCTATTGTCTGACGGATGTTCCGTATTATAACGGTTATTATGTAAAAAACGGCGCTCCCATCATCGTGGCATACCCTTCCAACGAATATCTTTGCGTCACCTTATGCAACGTCGGCATCTGGGACACTGCCAATCTTTCTAACGAAGACACGGTCACCATCACCCTCAACGAAGCGCAAAAATATCTGGCCACGCAAGAGGCGCTCGGCCATAGCTATTCGCTCGACCGCGAGAAATATTCCAGTGACGAGGAATTTTCTAATTTCCGTTCGCTTAAGGGCGGCCGGCTTAAGGAAAACCTCCTTTACCGCGGCGCTAGCCCCGTTGATAACAGCCGCAAGAGGGCCAAGTGCACCGATGGTTTGCTTGAGAAAAACGCCATCGCCTGCATCATCGATTTGGCCGATTCGAAGGAAGACATGGACAAATACCTTTCTGACGACGACTTCGCCTCGCCTTACGCCAAATCCCTTTACGAGAACGGCAAAACGGTTCTCTTGTCGATGGGAGCGGGTTACGTCACCGATCTTTACAAGCAGAAAGTGGTGGAGGGATGCCGTTACATGCTATCGCACGAGGGACCTTATTACATCCATTGCATGGAAGGAAAGGATCGGACCGGGTTCGTGTGCATGTTGTTTGAAGCGTTAGCCGGGGCCTCTTACGAGGAGATGTGCGCCGATTATATGCAGACTTATAAGAATTATTATCAAATCACCGCGGAGAGCACGCCGGCGAAATACGAGGCCGTCGTCTCGCTATATTTCGATTCCTTCATGGAATGCCTCCGTCCGAATGAGGATATCTCTTCCTTGAAGAAAGCCTCTTATAAGGAACCCGCCAAAGAATACC
>CAVKTU010000169.1:0-2859 GCA_963659395.1 Holdemanella sp.
ACATATCACCATGGAGACGACGAAAAGGATTATGCCGTTTTTGATTGCGATGGCACCTTGCTATATGGCGACAGCCAAGGCTCCGTTTTCGAAGACCAAATGTCGTATCTAAATTACGCATTAAGGCCTGAGCAATTCACTAATTTGCTGCAAAAGGATAACCCTACGAAATGGAATGAAAAATGCAAAGACTTCACTTTCGGTGATTTTTGCCGCTATCTGACCGAAGAATATGCTTATCTATATAAGAAAGGTTTCGTTTCCAAGAACCCTATGAATTGGCAACGCTATCCCCTTTGGAAAGACGATCAGCATTTCCTAAGCTTTCAAATCAATATGCATTTGTTGTCCGCCTTCGTCTATAAGTTTTTGGGATACGCCTCTAGCGCCTATGCCGCTATTTCGCTTTTCTCTGGCTTTAGCAAAAACGAATACCTTTCTTTGATGAAGCCAGCGATTGAGAGACATAGCAAAATACAAGGCATTAAGAGCAAAAAGTTCAAAAGCGTTTTAAACGAACGCGAAGTCTCTGCGAACGTTGGACTGCATCCAATCAAGGAAATGTTGGAGCTTACTCGTGAATTAGAGCGAGCCGGCATTGACATATATGTCATATCAGCCAGTCAGCAAAACACGGTAGAAAGTGCACTCGAATATTTTAATTTCCCTCGTAGCATCAAAATCTACGGCATAGGCAATAAACTAGACAAAAGGAAATTAATCTTACCAGAAAGGGATACCGTCAATTATCCATACACCATTAAGTGCGGCAAAGTCCAAGTCATCCAAGAAAGAATTGCCCCTTTATACAAAAACAAAGGGCCGATCTTAGTTGGCGGCGATAGCGATGGCGACGTAGCTATGCTTTCTTCCTTCTCCGACACCAAAATAAGCCTTTTCTTAAATGGCTATAATCAACCAGAAGCACGTTTTATCGTAGGAGCGGGGCTCTTCCAAGCAAAACACGGATCAAAAAAAGAGGACACTATTTTCTTGTTAGAGGGAAAAGAACAAGAGAAATTGCGTTTAACTGGCGAAGAAATGGCTATCAACGACGATCATAAAGTCCGCTTTAACCATCCCGAGGATCTCGTTGAACTCGAAAATGGCCTATCTTTTAAGGAATATTTCTCTCGCCTAAAAGAAAACGACAAATTCGACGATTATAGAGATTACGTTGGATATCACGGTCTTTGATTTAAGGGCAATGCGCCATAATGCGAAACGCAATCGGCGCCCGATTTGTTGGCTTTTTTGAGAATTTCGAAATAATCTGGAGTCTTGTTTTTGTTCGGTGAGGATAGATAATCACCCAATTCTCGTAGCACCGTTGCATAAAATGCATCGCCCGCTCCCGTGCTATCAAGCGGCGTGACTTTTTGGCTAGGTACAAAAAAGGAATTTTCCCTATCGAAAGCGCCGCTTCCTTTCTCACCGAAACTAACGAATAAGGTAGCCTCCTTTTTCATGAATTCGTTTCTGAAATCGACCGGTTCTTCTAGGCCATAAAAGAACAACAATTCCTCGTTGCTTAATTTGAGAAAGTCGACAAGCGAGAAGATTTTGATATATCGCTCCTTGGCGATGGCCTCACTTTCAAAAATAGATAGCCGCAAATTGGCGTCAAAGGAAATAAACGCCCCTTTATCTTGAAAATAGCGAATGCTTCTTAGTAAAAAATCAAACCCCTCCCCTTGGGAAAGCATCAACGAACCGAAATGGACGATATCTCCTTTGCCAACGGGCAATTCATCAAGGCACTTAATATCCAGCATCCAATCAGCACCGGGGCCCCTAATAAATTCGAAGGAACACTCGCCATCATGCAAAGAGACGACAGCCAATGTGGTATTTGCCTTGCCCGCTCGTTCTAACAGCAAACATTTAAAAGGAATCCGATTGGCTTCCTTCAAAATGAAGTCGCCAAAAGAGTCTTTACCGACAACACCATAAAAAGAGCTATCGCTACCATTAAGAGCAATATTGGCAGCCACGTTGTATGGCGCTCCACCAACGGTGGCTTTCATAGTCATCGCGCCGTTCTCCGTTTCTGCATAAATGTCCAAAAGGATCTCACCAATTGATAAAATCATCGCAAATCCTCTTTCTTTTTCACAAAAACAATCGTTACATCTCCAACGAAAAGAGATGGCTCAATTATAACATTCGAATCAAAATGTTTAGCTTCAACAATAAAAAACGGCTGTCGTTTCGCCGATTTAAGGTGTCAAAAATTTGGAACTCGTATCGTATTTGGTTGTGCAAAAAGATATGATGTAATATCATTAACTCAAGGGTTAATAACTAAAGGGTTAATAACGGAGGTAAACCATGTTTATAGGCAGAGAAAACGAATTAAAAGAACTGAATAAAAGGTTCTTAAGCGGCAAGAAAGAATTCGGTGTCATCTACGGGAGAAGACGAATTGGTAAATCGTATTTGATAAACGAATTTTTAAAAGGCAAGCAATGTCTGTTTTATCACGCAAAAGAAGATAGCAAATTCGGCAATTTAAGATCGTTATCATACGAGATTGATAAATTGTTGGGTTTGCCACCCTCTTTCACGTTCGAAACTTACGAAGCAGCGATCGATGCCTTGCTTGAACACATAAAAGGTGAAAGGTTTGTTTTTGCAATCGACGAATACCCTTATATTGTCAAACAAGATTCAAGTTTCCCGTCTGTGTTGCAGGAAATAATAGATAGCGCCCCTGACAATATGTTTTTCCTTATTTCCGGAAGCGATGTCTCTATGTTGCAAAACGAGCTTCAAAACCACCATTCACCGCTTTATAAACGAAGAACTTTCGAAATGGAAATCAAAAAGCTCAAATATAAAGAAAGCCTGGAATATTTG
>CAVKTU010000170.1:0-2848 GCA_963659395.1 Holdemanella sp.
GAAAATGCGATTGCTGAGTGTTTATTGAAACGTGGATATAATCTTTATTATTGGAAGCCTAATGATGAACGCGAAATAGAATTTCTTATTGAAAAAGATGGGCAAGTGATTCCTATTGAAGTAAAAGCGGGGAATACCGTTACGGTTTCCTTGAATGCGTTTATAGATGAATATCATTCAAGCGTCGCTTATAAGCTAATTGGAGGTAGAAACGGTCAAGACGGATCGAAAATCACATTGCCGCATTACATGGTCATGTTTTTGTAGCTAATCGATTGCTTTAACACATAAAACGTTTAGCGATGATCTTTGATTTTCGTGATGTGAAAATCGCAAAATTCATCGCCATTCCCCAATGTTTTGCTCCGATATAGCTTGCCACCTTCATTGCGGTAATTGCGTTCGTCCATATTGCAAAGGCAAGGAACGTATTCGAAGCAATCTTCTCCATGGCCTAGTTTGCAGATTCCGCATTTGGCATAGGTGTTATAGAATTCGTCTGGCCATTTTTATAGACGTACTTCCAATCAAGTTTATAAGCGGAGCGCTGGCTGGCTTCGCTTTCCTTTAGCTTCTTATTTTGCGTTTTCTCGTCGAACAAGGTGCGTTTCTTGTTTCGGTGTGCTTTGAGCACGAAGGGAGAGGAAAAGACCGCATCGACCATCTCGTTAACGACTTGGGGAGTGATCCTGGTTTTATCTACTTTTGCCAGCGAGAAAACGAAGGCGGCTATATAGATTCTCCTCTAAAGAAGATCCGCCGATATCGGGAGTGCGTCTAAGCGTGCGCTTATATTCGTGTCTGATCTTCTTTTTGTATTGTCTCAAATCTAAATCTGGGTAAATATAATGCGATTTCGCTAAGGCCGGCTTGAAGCATAACCATTCGACCCCTTTGGCTAATAATCCGTATTTGAGTATATTTGCCTCTTTTCTGACGACTAAGCTGTTCTGTTTAGGAAATTAATTCCTCATCTTCTAGCAGCAAGCAATTGACTTTCTTTGAATAAGCGGTGCAGGCATCGATGGCTATTATTCCTTTGGCGTAATATGGTGAGAAATCGGCCCTCTTGCCGAATTCCGTCCCTTTTTTCTCGATTATGGCGTGACCATAGGAAGTATGGAAATGACCGCAGACGATGGTTTTTCTAGGCACCAACACTTTGTTATATGCCGCCGCCATGCCATTAGTCCAACGGGCGATTTCCCATTGACGAGGGGTGGCTCTTCGCCAATTCTTTTGATAAGAGAAATCGTCGGTGATCCGCGACCCCCAACCAAGCACCTCACAAGGGATCCAGCCATGTACGAAAATGTATTTTTTGGTTTCGTAATAATCAAGCATCGCTGGCAAGATTTCTTTGTATAAAGGAGTCTCTTTGGCTTTGGCTTGGAATTTTAATGGATTTTCGATGGCCTTGGCCAAACTCATGCCCGTCATCCGTAATGCCGTATTGACGGTGCCATTAGAGTAGTGGTGACTATAGATGATGTTATGATTCATCCATTTGGTCGCATTATCGATTAAGTCCATAAAGAGATCTTCATGGTTGCCTCTAATGAGGATGACTTCTTTCTTTCTAAGAAGGTCGAGGACAAAGGATTGCATTTCCTTGGCTTGCCTTCCTCGGTCGAAAAGGTCGCCACAGATAATTAGCTTATGGGGTTCTTGGTCTTTATAAAATCCCTTCTCTTCTAAAGCGGTGACCATTTTGTCATAAAAGCCATGTACATCGGCAACTACGTAATATTTCATCGTGACTTGCGTATCCCCTTATCATTGTAACACACCGCAATTTGACCATGCAAAATCGCTAAAAACAGCGCAAAACGCCAGCGGAATCATCTACTAGCTAATGCCGTCTATATGGTATAGAAGAGGCACAAGAAGACAATGCCAACTAATAAAAAGAGGGACCCTGTGATGATCAAATAACCAAAGCGGGCATCGCTTTTCTTTTTGCTTTCGACGTATTCGCCATAGGACATAGTGGCTATGGGCATGCTATGAACGAATTTTGAAGCAATCTTCAAAGCGGTGAATGATAAAAAATTATAGGCCCCCATCGTGGAGAAATAGATGAGCAATCCTACGCCTAAAGCGATGAGCCCAACGCAAGAAAAGCCATTGCTTAAAAGGCGATATACTTCCTTGGCTTCGCTGGCTTGAAACAGATTGACCAAACCGAAATAAGCGAAGAGCAATCCAATTTCAACAATCAAAGCGATGGCATAGCGCCATAAGATGCCTTTAAGGCTTCTTGTTTGCTTTTTCTCATTGTTTGGCGACGTTGGCATCGATTCTCTCTATCTCTTTTTTATATTCTTCAAATTCCTTGGCGTTGCAATAGACAAAATGACCGGGACGGATTTCTTGGAAGCTAGGTTTATCGGTTACGTAATCGTGTGTTGTGGCGGGATTATAAGTAATTCTTTTCCTTTCCCTTTCGTAATGCGGATCGGGGATTGGAATCGCTGAAATAAGACTCTTGGTATAGGGATGAAGAGGGTGTTTGAATAATTCCTCGCTGCTAGCGAGTTCCACCATGCGTCCAAAATACATGACACCGATGCGATCGCAGAAATATTTGACGACCGAGAGATCGTGGGCGATGAAGAGAATCGACAAGCCCATTTTATGGCGGATGTCATTTAGCAAATTGATGACCTGCGCTTGAATGGAGACGTCGAGAGCGCTTATCGGCTCATCGGCGATGATGAGCTCAGGCTCCATGACAATGGCACGCGCAATACCAATACGTTGCCTTTGGTCGCCCGAGAATTCATGAGGATAACGGGTGGCGTGTTCGGGTAACAATCCGACCATGTTAAGCACCTCTCTTACTTTC
>CAVKTU010000171.1:0-2830 GCA_963659395.1 Holdemanella sp.
GGCTTCCGTCTTTCCATCGAAGCGCTCGTCGCCGAAACGGCCGCCCTTCCCGAGGTTTCCTTATTGCCTCCGAAGAAGGTGATCGGCAAGAACACCCTCGATTGCATGAATAGCGGCATCACCTATGGGACGGCTTATGAGGTTCGCGGTTTCTTAGAGGCCTTCGAAAAGGAGACCCAGAAGAAATTGCAAAAGGTCCTAACCGGCGGTAACGCCTCTTACGTTTCTTCCCTTTTGCCTGATTTCTCCTATGACGACGATTTGCTTTTGTTTGGGCTAAAAACCATTTATGAACGGAATAGGAGGGGCGATAAATGAATTACCAAACGATTGCGACTTGGGTTTGCTTGGTTCTTTTCCTTTTGGCCGTTCTTCATGAGGCCAAAAAGGAAAACGAAGTCGCTTACGCCGCGAGGCAATTGGCTTATGACGCCACTTTCCTCGCCATCATCCTCATCATGGGTTTTATCCCTCAGATGGGCTATATCGCCGTCTTGCCGGGCCTATCTTTGACTTTGATGCATTTGCCAGTGCTCCTTGGCGCGTCTTTGTTCGGCTGGAAAAGAGGCCTTTTATACGGTCTTTTCTTCGGATTCACCAGTTGGATGCAAGCCCTTTCCTCGCCCGTTGGCTTCAACGCTTTCTTCGTGGTGCCTTGGATTGCCGTCTTGCCACGCGCCCTTTTTGGCTTTTTAAGCGGCTTATTCTTCCAACTCATCAAGAAAAATCCTAGAATGATTCGGAACGTGTTGGTGGTAGGGGGAACTAGCTTCGCCCTTACGATCCTCCACACGTTGTTGGTCTTCGCCTCCCTCTTCGCCTTCTATTTCGGCGAAATCCTCCCTTTCTTCCAAAGCCAGGAGATCATGAGTTCCGTCTTGTCGCTCACATTTGGTGGGATTATCGCGGTAGGATCGTTAGGAGAAGGGCTTTTGGCGGGGATATTGATACCGTTATTGAATAAAGCATCGATGCGATTGATGGGAAAAGCGAGGTAAAAGATGGCAAATTTCAAGAAATTGGCGAAAGGCTACGAGAAAATCGGGATCAAGGCGTTACAGCGCTTCATTCAAATCCCTAGCGTTTATGACGAGAATAGCATTGCCAAAGGCGCTCCATTCGGCCAAAAGGTCAAAGAAGCGCTCGAATATTTCGGCAAGCTCGGCGTGGATTACGGCTTTAAAGCCCGTAACGTCGATGGCTATGCCATGGAATTAAGCATCGGCGAGGAAGGCCCGCTTATTGGCATATATGGCCATAGCGACGTGGTGCCTGTATCGGGAAGCTGGACCCATAAGCCTTTTGGCGGCGAAATCAAAGACGGCGTCGTCTATGGCCGTGGGGCATGTGATGACAAAGGCCCTCTTTTGGCCAGTTTATATGCCGTTAAGTTATTGAAGGATAACGGTTTACTCAAAGGCTTCCGCGTCAAAATCGTCAGCGGCGGCGACGAGGAAAGAGGTAGCTCTTGCTTGCGTTATTATTTCGAGAAAGGCCAAGGCGAGGAGCCGACGTTTGGCTTCACCCCCGACGCCAATTGGCCCCTTATATACGCCGAGAAAGGCATCATCCATGCCCATGCGCGCAAGATCGTGAATCTTTCGCCCATCATCGCGATGGATGGCGGAACGGTCAGCAACGCCGTTTGCGATTCCTTGCTCGTGAGCATGAAGCCAGACCCCAAATTCCTCGCTTATCTTAAGGAAATGGGCATTAAAGCCGATACAAGCGTCTTGCCTGACGTCATGATGGTCCGCTTTATTGGCAAAACCGCCCATGGCAGTACCCCCGAACTCGGCGAGAACGCCGCCCGCATTGCCTTCGAGGCCTTGGGCCATTTCTATGGAAACGAGGTCTTGTTGACTTTGGCCAAAGCGATGGAAGATCCCTTTGGCGCTTCCTTTGGCGGCAAGCAAGTATCGAAGGAATTAGGTTCGACGACCTACAATTTCGGCGTCATCAAATACGATGGGAATTCTCTGTCGATTTCCATTGATTTCCGTTATGGCGAAGAAGCCGATCCGAAGGCGTTATTACAAAAATTCTTCGATCAGAGCGCCACTTTGCCGATCATCGATAGCGAGACAGCGCCTCTTTTATATAAAAAGGACAGCCCTTTGGTCGCCACTTTGATGAAGGCTTATAAGCGCGAGACGATGGAATTATTCGCCAAACCTCTCGCCATCGGCGGAGGCACCTACGCCAAAGAAGCTAAGAACACCGTGGCTTTCGGCGCCGAGTGGCCGAAGCATCCTGGCAACATGCATAGCCCCGACGAATATATCTACATCGAGGATTTCCTTAAGGATATCGCCATATACGCTCGCGCCATCTATTTGCTTGGCCAAAAGGCGAAAAAAGCATGAGAAGTCGCTTCAAAAGCTGGGCCAAGCCATATTTGGAAGAGCATCCCGAAATAGTCCTTTCATCGTTAAAAGACGATCCTTCCTTCTTTGACGGCCCTTTGGCTTTGGAAATCGGAGCGGGGAAGGGGGCGTTTTTATTGGCGCTGGCCGCTAAGCATCCCGAAAAGAAATACCTCGCTTTGGAGCGCGATGTCTCCATTTGCGGTACCTTCGCTAAGCGCTTCGTCGAAAGCGGACTTTCTAACGTTCGTCTTATGGTTGGCGATTTTGATGAATTATATGCAGAAATAAAAGATCTTAGATTTGCGGAGATTTTTTTGAATTTTAGCGACCCTTGGCCTAAAAAGAAGCACGCCAAAAGGCGTTTGACGACCGCCCATCGGCTTTCCTTGTTCGCCTCTTTATTGGAGGAAGGCGGTTTATTGAAGATCAAAACGGATAATGATTCACTTTACGATTTCACC
>CAVKTU010000172.1:0-2803 GCA_963659395.1 Holdemanella sp.
ATCGACGCTTGGCTTCAAGCTCCACGATGGGAAGATGCCTTCCAATGAACGTGAATGCGCCATTCCTTTGTATTTATATTGGTCGTACGCGGATCTTGGCTATGCGAAAGAAAGCTCGGTTGTCGAGCCTTCGCAGGTTACCCCTTCGAAGATCATCGGCACAGAATTAAATTATTACGATTATACGGCTGGCGAGAACATCGTTTATAAAATCGTCGGCATCGTCGATACCAATTTCCCCGAACGCCTAGCCTCCTACCGCACGAAGATAGATCAAATCTCTTACGGCACTAGCGATGGCAATGAGCTTTATTCGTTATCTGGCGGATATAGCGTCAGCATTCATACGACGATGTTCGTCAATGAGTCGAGTAAGAAAGAAGCCAAAGAAGACGTGGAGATAACTTCTTTCCGCTTGGAGACGGGTGATGACATCTTCGGCGCCTATTCGCTTGCCTATTATCCTTCTCATAGCGACGCCAATTTCTTCTTTGGGAACGATAAAAGCTCGCTAAACGAAGGCGAGGCGCTTACTACCGTTTCCATGGCGTCTATTTATTTGGACAGCGAAAAAAGCGATTCTAGCGCGCCTGCAAAGGGATCATTGGCTTACGCCATCAATCAAATCAACACGCATCACGACTCATTCAAGACGGAATACGTGAGCAATCATTACGATGCGCTTTATGACGAATTCAAAGACAAGGAAACCTTCCAATCGATTCTTAGCAATTATTCTCATGAAGGCGCCACAAGCGAGGAGGAGAAAGAAGCGCGCATTAGCGCTTTAAGCGAATTCCTTTCCTATACGGACGAAGGGAAAGCCACATCCAGCGCCAAAGCGATGGCAGCTGCTTGGATAGCCGAAGAAAAGAAATACCTTAGCGAAGTGACGGAAGCAACGGCCTTAGCTTCCGTCAGCGGAACCCTCCCGACAGGCGAAAAAACAGCCAATCAGGAACCTTTAGAGAAATGGACCTTCTCCCTTGTTGGCATCGATCTAAACGAAACCTCTTCGAAATTAGGGACGAATGTTCTAAGCATTTCGAAAGGGGATATGGATTCGATTCAAACGAAGCTTAAAGCGAATGGCTATATGGATTCTTCCGACGGCAGCAGGGAACGCGTTGGTTATGTAAGCTATGGTGGGCAAGAACGTATTTTAGATAAATTCCTCGATTTCTATTTTGCCAAAAGCAAGGTCTTCGAAGACGCCGCATACGATTATTCCTCGCTTCCCGACGATGCGTGGCGCCTTAAGATGAATAACAGCACGCTTAATGCCGTGGAATCCTACGCGACTATCATCGTTGTCTTGACGCAGGTCTTCTTGTATGTCGGCATCGCGATGGCCGTCTTCTCGATGCTCCTTTTCTATAATTTTATTTCCGTTTCCATCAATAACAAGAAGAGGGAAATCGGCATTTTGCGCGCCGTCGGCGCCAAAAGAAGCGATGTCTTCAAGATTTTTTATTCAGAAGCCTTCATTATCGCCATCATCAATTTCTTCCTTTCGACTATTGCCGTCTTCTTGATCTCGCATTGGGTGAATGGGGCGATTCAAAAAGAGGCATCGTTGCCATTTAACCTGATGGATCCCAATATTCTTGTCGTCGTCGTCTTGCTTGCGGCCGCGATAGGCTCGAGCATCGTGTCCGCTTTCTTGCCGGTTGTCAAAATCGCCAACAAAAAACCGATCGATGCGATTCAAAACAGATAAATCCCTGCAAATCGCCATTCTTTATTTCTAATATGGCCTTTTTGCTGCATGGATATAGACAAAACCCAGATTTTAATCGCAGTTGATTTGTGAGGTGTTTATAGTAGGATAGTCGCTATGAAAACGGAGAAAATTATTGCTATTGGCGATTCCTTCTTCTATTTGAACGACCACCTTGAGGAAACCGGATTTCGCTGCTCCAAAGGAATTCTTTCGAGAGTCCTAGAACGACTTGCCTTCCAAGCTGAGATTGTCAATCTTGGCCAAAACGGTTGGAAAACTTCCGATTGGGCTATGCATGTCGACGATATTCTTATTGGTGATATTTATATCATCATGCTTGGAACAAACGATTGGTGGTGCAAGATTCCTTTAGGCATTAGAAATGATTATCTTTCTAGAACAAAGGGGACGATATTAGGCAATCTAGGTTTTATTGTTGGCCATATTAAGGGAATTGCTCCTCAAGCGAAGATTTTCCTTTGTAACCCAACCGAAAGAACCGATTTTGTCTACGTAAACGACATGATGAATTTTGCCATGGGAAGCTATAAACCCCATAATGGCGTGACCATTCAAGAAGTGGCGAACGCTATTTGCTCCTTGGCTAAGGAAGAAGGGGTTATAAACGTTAATACCCATGATGAATCCGGCATTAATTGTTATAACGCGGTTAAATTCAAGAGATGCGTTATCGGTGAGGAAACCGTTAATTTGCCATATCCTGATTATATATTCGTTCCTTTTGATCCGATGAAAGGGGCGTATCCTTATCCTCTAGAGGCCATAGGCACTACCTACGATGGGCTTCATCCTAGTGACGAAGGGGCAGCATCTATCGCCAAAGTTATCGCCGATGCCATCAATAAGGCGAATCAAGACTGAAATAACGGCAAAAACCTTTTGAAATGAAGGCTTTTTGACAGGAATGCTTTGCGGCGCTTCGCATTGTCTAAAATAATTGGAAAATAGAAATTTTAGACGCTAAATATATTATTTGATGTCTAAAATTAATAAAAATTGTATATTTTAGACAATAAATATGAGATAGACTGTCTAAAAGTATAAAAAATTTAATGTTTT
>CAVKTU010000173.1:0-2801 GCA_963659395.1 Holdemanella sp.
GGCAAAGCTTCATTAATGTTTTCTGCTATTCCATCGGAGTTGGCGAAAAATGCATCGAGATATCAAATATCCAGCGTAATACCCAATAATCGGCACGATAGGGTTTTGGAAATCGTTTCCGATATGAAGGACTCGTTGGTTGTTAATTTGGCATATCACGCAAACGACCCGAGTGCAGGGATGTCCCTGCATGAAGATATCACTAAATACAAAATGTTTCTTGCCGACACAGGGTTATTCGCAACGCTAGCTTTTATGGATAAAGACTTTACCGAGAATGTTATATACGAAAAACTTTTAAGCGATAAGCTTGATACAGATTTGGGTTATTTATACGAAAACATAGTCGCTCAAACGTTATATGCTTCAGGAAACAAATTGTTTTACCATACATTTCCTAAAGAAAACTCAAACCATAACTATGAGATAGATTTTATAGTCGCGAAAAAGAACAAAGTGTGCCCGATTGAAGTGAAGTCTTCCGGATATAAAACCCATGCTTCCATTGATGCATTTGCGGCTAAGTTTTCTAGCAAGATCGGCGAAAAATATCTGATATATACAAAGGATTTAAGAAAAGAAGGCGATTTATTGTGCATCCCTTTCTATATGGCCATGTTTTTATAGAAATAGATTCTTGCTTAAACGAAATCGGCTATTTTAGTTAAAATACGGGGCGATAACTTAACTAAAATATCAAAAAAATGACAATTTTAGTTGAGCTATCCTTCAACAAGGAAGCGGTTCATGGGATAGCTTTAGCGAATTTAAAGTGACTATTGTCCTTTAAAGACACATGAGCACCCCAAAGTCGTTCCTAAGTGGTAGATATAAATCATATTAATGGTCTTTGCTTTAATATCGGAATCGCTGCGTTTGCCTAGAAGTTTTGCAATTTGTCACACTAACGGTTGACAAATTGGGGGGGGTGTAAAATTCCCATAAAAGAAAAGGAGTTTTTTATGAAACATTGTGCTTCTTGTGGGGCGGAGGTTGCCGATAACGCCCAAGCCTGCCCTAAGTGTGGTTCGGTTCTCAATTATGGGAAAAATCGCGGGGGATGGGCCCATATCCTTGGCATCGTGTCACTGGTGTTCGCGGTAATCGGAACGGTCCTCGGTTTGTTCTCGTTGATCCCGCTTATAGGGCTTATCCTTGTCTATCCGACCCTTGTCATCGGCGGATTGACACTTATTGCTTCGATTGTTTCGTGTGTCTTCGCTCCGAAGAAAGGAGTTTGCATCGTAGGCATCGTCTTCTCTTCCGTTGACGTTTTTCTCGCCATTATTCGATTGATAATGCTTCTTGGCTTGGCTGCATCTGCTGCGACAGTCTGATTGTCGGTTAGACGTTTATAGAAGCCCAACTAAGGGGGGTGAATCCCTCCTTAGTTTTGATTGCTGCGTTTTATGGGGCGCTCTGTCGGAATTCAAAGCCCAATTGGAGGACTTCCTTGGTTTAGAGAAAGACCGGATTTGACCCCGAAGTTCGTCCGTTAGAGGCTGTCCACTTCTGGAAAAGGGAAAGAGGGGGGATTTCCCGGATTGTCCACTTCCGGAAACGAAGAAGGCGAAAAATAAATTTCGGTGTCCGCTTTTCTTGACTAGTGCAGTCCACTTTTCTTGACTAGTGCATGACTAGTGCAAAGATATTCCAATTTTATGCAAATTTGCTGAAACAGACATACCGATTTTATGCAAAAATTACTTGTTTTAATATCCGATTTTATGCAAAATACGCATATGAGGGGATATTATGCTCAAAAGAAAAGCGTATAAAGATCTTTTGGAATGGAAGAATGAACGAAAGAACGGCTTGAAGAAGTGCCTTTTGGTCAAAGGCGCTAGGCAAGTTGGGAAAACCTATCTTATAAAGGCTTTTGGCAAAGCGGAGTATCGCTCATTTGTATATATTGATTTCTTTAAACAACCGGATTTGAAAGTGATTTTCAAAGGTGAGCTAACCGCCGAGGAGATTTATAAAAGAATGTCAGCAAATATGCCACAGATTGAGTTTATTGATGGCAGCACATTGATATTTTTGGATGAGATTCAATATTGCGGCAACGCTAGAACGGCGATTAAGTTCTTGGCAGAAGATATGCGATATGACGTTATCTCTTCTGGCTCGCTGTTAGGGCTTTCTTATGGCGATGACGATGATGACGACATCGAAACGCCTAGTTCTATCCCTGTGGGTTATGAGCGACAAATAACAATGAGATCATTGGATTTTGAGGAATTTTTATGGTCTTATGGCTATAAAGAGAAAACGATAAACGATCTTAAAGAATATCTATATAACGGGGAGCAAATACCCGAAAGCATCCACGAAAGATATGAGATGCTGTTTCGAGAATTCATGGTCGTTGGAGGGATGCCCGAAGTGGTGGCCGATTTTGCCATGCACAAGGACTTCAACCGAGTAGCCAAAATTCAAAATGAGATTTTGGCCGAATATCAGGATGACATTGCTAAGCACGCTAAAGGGAAGGAAAAGCAATTGGTGCGGATGTGTTACGATGCCGTGCCCAAACAATTGGCTAAGGAAGTGAAAAAATTTCAGTATTCAACCGTGGAAAAAGGTCAAACGCGGAGGAAGTTTGGAGGCAGCATTAAATGGCTAAAAGATACCGAGATGGTGTGTGCGTGCTATAACGTCCACGAACCATATTTGCCATTGATGGCTAATGCTGATGACAATCAATTTAAATTGTATATGGCTGATACCGGACTTCTTTTGGCGACATATGGCTTTCAAGCTAAAGCGGCTCTTTTGAATAACGCGTTGAAAGGTAATGC
>CAVKTU010000174.1:0-888 GCA_963659395.1 Holdemanella sp.
TTATGGTGGACCAGCCGTTGATGACGATAATGTCGTAAGCGTCTTTTAGGTATTTTTTCCAGCCAAAGGCTAGGTTGTTATAAGGGCCTAAGGCCAGGGATTTTAGGGTTATCGATTGAAAATTGGAGGCCTTGCTATGATAGAAAAGCCGATTGCGATCACCCTCGCTAGAACGTTCGAAAAGAACGGTTAAATCAACGCTTTTTCCTAATTCATTGAAGAAGTCTACCTTGTAGGGAGCGGGGTGATTGAAAAGCCAAAGAATCTTCATGCACTCGGAATTATAAACGAAAAGAATGTTTTCTTTTATAATTAATGTGTATGTTGGCTGATTGGGATGATTTTTTCTTGAATGTCGAGAAGAAGGAATATGCGCGGAGGCTACACGCTTTTTTGGATGAGGAATACCAAAAATATGTTATTTATCCGCCTCGCGAGAAACTCTTCGAAGCCTTTCGATTAACGTCCCCCTCTTCCCTCAAAGCGGTTATTATCGGCCAGGATCCCTATCATAATCCAGGCCAGGCGATGGGGCTATCTTTTAGCGTGCCTTCTAATTTCCCCTTGCCCCCGAGCTTAAAGAACGTTTATAAGGAAATCGAAAGCGATCTGGGTATCCAGATGAATTTCCAAAACGGCGATTTGACGCCGTGGGCGTTAGAAGGGGTGCTCTTGCTTAATGCATATTTGTCGGTGCGGGAATCTAAGCCCTTATCGCATAAAATCCCAGAATATGATGAATTCATGACGGACGTTTTGGATTATTTGGATGGCCTAAATCAACCATTGGTATTTCTATTATGGGGTAATTTCGCCAAGCGTTACGCGGCGAAGGTTCATAACCCCAAACATTTGATTTTAGAATCTTCTCATCCCTCCCCCTTGGCT
>CAVKTU010000174.1:898-2199 GCA_963659395.1 Holdemanella sp.
TTAGCCATGGCGGTTGGTTCGGGATGCGTCTTTTCTCTAAAACCAATGACTTCTTATCGGCTAACGGCGTTTCGCCTATCGATTGGAAGATCGATTAGATTTGATTCTCTCTAGCAAGATAAGCGAAGCGAAGACGCCGATTAGTAGGAAGAATATGCTGACTAACAAACTGACCGCGAATTCTTTCCCTTTTAATCCGTTTTTGATGCATTCGCCGAGGAAATAAAGGAATCCAATAACGCTATCAATAGCCATTATGGCAGGGAAACACATAGGATTTTCGGATTTTTTATGAAGGAAAGTCACTAACGAATAGATGCCATAGGCCGCCACAAAAAGGAAGATTATGGCTAAAACCAAATAACTCTTTTGACCATAGGAATAACTAGAGCCATAAGAATCGACATAAGTTCCTTCGATGGCGCTTTTGATGTAATAAACCAAGAAAGCGATGCCTCCATAAGCACCTAACGTAATGCTAGCAAGTCCCTTTTTCATTGCTTTCCCCTCCTTGTTTGGAAACGGTTTCGCTCGTGGGCGAGGCGACGATGATGAAGCGCGGATATTTCCAGGCGATCAAACCGATGATGCCGCAGGTTAATAGCAAGCATGGCGCCATATAAGCGATGTTATAGATAAAGGAATAAGACCATTTGTTTAAGGCCGATAAGCCCCACGCAAACGAAGAGGCGTCATCTCCCCAAAAGAGGACGCCCGAGAAATAGTGGGAGCCGAATTTAAGAAATCCGCCCAGCAAGGAAGCCAACAAAACGATGGTTATCCTCTTTTGCGTGCTGGTGCCTTCTTTTTGTATTAACGGAGAGAAAAAACCGGCGATGCCTACTAACGGATAAGCCAACCAATAATCGAGAGCCACTTGGACGAAGGCTTTCCACCAATCGCCCGCGATAGCGTAAAAACCATCGGCCAAATCAAGCAGGCCCATGATGAATCCCGTCAATATGCCGGCCACGCCGCCTCGCCTGAAGGCGACGATAAGGACCGCTAGCATGGCGATGCCAATGGATCCTCCATTAGGGAAAAGAGGCGAACTGTAAGCGCCTGCACAAAAATCGAGGACGTATCCGATGGCGGCGAAGATGGCGATCTCAGCGACCGCTTTCATGTTGAAGAGGGATTTCATATTGGCCTCCTTAAAGAAAAATCCGCTCGCTAGCGGAAAGAAGGTGCCCCCAAAAAGTTCGAAGTGGTTCCTACGCTAGCATTACCTAGATCAGGTATCGGGGTCGTTGCTCTAGCAACCTCTCAGCTTCTTAGGCGAAGCTCCCCCAGCCTTAACG
>CAVKTU010000174.1:2209-2751 GCA_963659395.1 Holdemanella sp.
CACTTTTTCGCTTAAGCGCTTCAATTCATTGTTTTCTTGGTTTCGATGACGAGGATTTTGCCTTTTTCTAAACGCAAGATTCCTTCCTCTAGAAGCAACTCATTAGATAGGCCAAGGGCGTCAAAACGTTTTAGCTCTTTTCGTTCTAGTGGGTATTTGAAACCTCTGAGGGAAAGAAGGCAATCATCGACGGGAAAGAAAGAATAATAGACGTCGTTACGATCAAAGGAATATTCCTCGTCCTTGGCATTTAAGACATATATTTTGGAAGCCTCATCCATGAGGCAAATCCTCTCATCGTTTTCTAATATCAGTAAATTGGCTAAGAAATGTTCGATTCTTTTGCCTTCGATGCCGCCGACGATGATGATTTTCTCCGCTTTGTCTTTGTATTTCGTGTAGGCGTGATAGGTATCGCTATCGTCTTTGGTGGGGCATAGCTTCGTGATGGTTTTAGCGGACTTCGTTATGGTTTTGAATTCCTCTTCGTTGACCGAATCGAAATCGCCGATGGCTTCGTCCATCTTTAAGCCGTTATTAGC
>CAVKTU010000175.1:0-816 GCA_963659395.1 Holdemanella sp.
GCATCCGATTTTTGCGTTTTTAATGGACTTCTCCGCTTTTATTAGCTGTTTTACCGTCTGTTCGGCAACATATTTTCCCATGCTGTCGTTTATTCTTCTGCCAGATAGAATAACTTGAGAATGATATCCAAATTGTTCAGCCCTATAAGTCAAATAGTAAGGATCAATGCCGATACAATGACCGCCAACCAAACCAGGTTTAAACGGCAAAAAATTCCACTTTGTTCCAGCCGCTTCCAAGACTTCCAACGTATCGATTCCCATCTTATTGAAAATAATGGAAAGCTCATTCATAAAAGCTATATTGATGTCTCTTTGCGAGTTCTCAATGACTTTTGCGGCTTCAGCAACCTTTATCGAGGAAGCCTTATAAACGCCCGCTTTAACGACAATCCCATAAACATTGGCAATCTCATCTAACGTTTCGCCATCCGTTCCGGAGACTATTTTCCTAATTGTCGGCAGACGATGCACTTTGTCGCCAGGATTAATTCTCTCGGGAGAATATCCGATCTTAAAATCCACCCCGCACCTAAACCCAGACTCTTTTTCCAGGATAGGCACGCACGTTTCCTCCGTGGCGCCTGGGTAAACGGTGGATTCGTAAACCACAATCGTCCCTTTTGCCATATTTCTACCGACAATCTCGCTAGCGCTAATTAACGGGGTCAAATCCGGAGTCGTATCATCATTTATTGGAGTCGGCACAGCGACGATTATAAAACTCGCTTCATTCAATCTTTTTTCGTCCGATGTCCAATCGACATTTGACGATTTTATAACCTCAGCACCAACCTCTTCCGTCGGGTCTAGGCC
>CAVKTU010000175.1:826-2733 GCA_963659395.1 Holdemanella sp.
GTCTAGGCCTTTTTTGTATGTTTCTATTTTCGTCTTATTGACATCATAACCAATGACATCAACGTTCTTTGAGAATTCAACTGCGATTGGCATTCCGACATACCCAAGCCCAACAACAGCAATCTTTTTCTTCCCGCCAACTATTTCCTCATACAATTTCATACAAAGTTCCTCGCCATCATCAACTCGACAAATACAAATCGCCTTATTTTGTCTTGAACAAATGATAGTAACGAGCAGCACAAATATCCATTGAAAACTTTTTGACGTATTCTGAATTTCGTTTCCCGATTTCGTCAATTAGTTCCGGATTGTTCTTAAAAAACAAAATAGATTCAGCCAATTCTTCCTTATTACCAGATTCATAAAGAAAGCCGTTTATTTTATCTTTCACCACATCTGGGATTCCGCCAATTTTTGGAGCGATGATCGGCAATCCGCAATCCATCGCCTCTAATATCGAAATTGGATTACCCTCCCTAATCGAGCTTAAAATAAACACTTTTGATGCCAAAAGATACTTGTAGGCATCATTAGTACGCCCCACAACATTGACCCGTCCTTTCAAATATTCAGGAACAGAAGCAAGAAAGTCGTTTTTTAAGGGGCCATCGCCGACACATACCAGCGAGACAGCCGAATTGCCGTTAACAATACTCATGACATCGAGTAATAACTTATGATTTTTTGGCGGCGTAAAAGACGCAACCATAACTAAATCATATATCTTATCAGCCCCATCACGATTCGGAGATTTTAATTCAATGCCATTTTCTATCGTCTCACACTCAATACCTTTATACTTATCCATCGCAAGTTTCGTGATTTTTTCCGATATCCCAACAAAAGTTATTGCCTTCCTGCCAATAAATATCTTTCTAATGAATTCGTTAAATCCAGTAGATGTGCTGCCGGGCAGAGAATGAAACGTTTGAAATAACTTCCAGCTTCTCTTGCGTATGCCAAAAGCCAAAAAATATAACGATAAACACGAAAGATGCATATGGATTATGTCAGGGTCTATTGCCTTTATTATTTTTTTGAAAACAGCGGTCGCTTTAAAATCAACGCCTTTTCTCTTGTGACAAGTAAAAACTTTAATCTTTGTGTCCTTTAAATCTTTCAGGAACGAAGGATGCACATCGTCAAAGAGCGAAATCAAATAAACTTCATTAGATTCTATTTTCGCCAAATTACGACTAAGGCCAACAGCAAAAACCTCAGCACCACCCCTTTGCTGGAGTCCATTAATTACTTCCACAATTCTCACTTCGCCTCTTCCTTCTTGCGAACAAATCATTCGCATTCAAAATACAAAATGGCCTCACATCGTTCAACTGAGCATAGACAACACCAATGATGAAGGCAAACATCTTCTCTCCTGGCAAAGCTATAGACAGCATAGAAACAACGAAAAAAATTAATAACGAGAAGGCTAAAACGGAAAATTTCCCACCACGTCGGAAAGAGCTTGCTAAAGAGATTGCGAACGGTGTGTGATACAAAACAAATCCAACCATGCCCGTGTCGCAAAGCATTTCTGAAATATGGTTATGCGACCAACCATTATTAAAGCCGCCGAAATTTGAAAATCCATTAATTCCAAAACCGAAAACCGGTTTCTTTAAGAACAATTGCAAACCATCAAAAAACATCGAAATTCTATCTGACGTGCTAATATCTATGGACCCGGTCTTACCATTGCCAAATAAATAACAAATCATATCTAAAAACCTATCTTTTAGTCCGCTTGCAAACGGCAGGCTCAAGATAGAAAAGCCAAGTAACACAACACAACCAATTTCGACAAGACTCAACCAAATTCTATTTTTTTTATTGATAGAAAATATGAATACAACTAGCGAAAAGAACAACAGCAAAACAACAATTTTGCTTCCAGACGAAAC
>CAVKTU010000176.1:0-2703 GCA_963659395.1 Holdemanella sp.
ATTTATATACTGAGGAAAGGAAGAAATTCCCTAAAATCGGTAGCATCATCCGCCTTAAAGGCGTTTCCTACCGCGTCGATAGCTTCAATATCCTCTCGCGGGCCGTGCGCTTAGTCTCCGACACGGAGAATCTGCTTATCGATTTGGACGAATTGAACAAAAAGAGCAATCCAAACAAAGAAGAATCCGCGCCGATTAATAAAGAGCAAGCGAACAACAAAGCAACCAGCAATTCATCATATCCAAACCAAGGGAAACGCAAACGGCAATGAAACGAGAACTCAGTTTCGACGGGCCCTCTCCCTTGCTATATCTAATCGCCTCGCCAATCGGCAATTTGGGCGAATTTTCCCCTCGCGCCAAGGAAACGATAGAGACAATGGATTATATCGCTTGCGAAGATACGCGAAACACCGGCAAGCTTTTGTCCTGCTTTGGTTTAAAAAAGCCGCTTATCTCTTGTCATGAGCATAACGAGGAGGAAGCTTCCAATAAAATCATCTCCTTGTTGAAAGAAGGGAAGAAAGTCGCCTATTTAAGCGATGCCGGCTATCCCGCTATCAGCGACCCTGGCTCGCGCTTAGCAAAAAGATGCCTTCAAAACGAAATCAAAATCAGCGTCATCAACGGCCCGAACGCCGCCATCATGGCCCTCGTCGCTTCCGGGCTTGATACCACCCATTTCTATTTCTATGGCTTCTTGGACAGCAAAGCAAGTGCCAGAAGAAAGGAATTGGTGGCCTTAAAGGATTTCCCTAATACCATTATCTTCTATGAAGCGCCACATCGTATCAAAAAGACCTTAGCCGATATGGCGGATATCTTAGGCAAAGAGCGCCCCGTCGTCTTAGCCCGCGAACTGACCAAGAAACACGAGGAATTCTTGCGCGGAAGCATCGAGGAGATTTTGCAAGAAGACGAAAATAGTCTGCTTGGCGAGATGGTCATCGTCGTTTCGGGGGCCTCCAAGAAAGAGGAAACGATAGACGAAGAAAAAATCGTCTCCCTCTTAGAAAGCAAATTAGAATCATTGCGGCCTAAAGAGGCCATTAACGAAATAGCCTTGGAATATAATCTGCCCAAAAACGCCGTATACGATTGCTATCTATCCCGCGTGAAGAAATAGTCGGCGTCAATCGCCAACGCTTTTTCTCTTTCCCTTGCGGCAATAATAAATGAAGGTCGAGATTTGAATCGCGCCAAAGGCAAAAATCGCAAAAGCGGCGGCCAAAGCCCCCTCTTTTAGATATGGCGTCTCATATTTAAGGGTATACGCAACCTCTCCCTCAGGCGCCACAAAACCGACGAATCCGCCATTTAATTTATAGGTATTCACAGTCGTTTCGTTATCGTCTTTCTTGGCTATTAATCGCCAGCCTTCATCATAGCCAATCGAGGTGATGACAACCCGTTTCGAGGAAAACGATGTCCCAAAGGTAAATTTGTTTTTATCATAGGAAACATCCTTTAATGCGTATTCCTCATCATTCTTATAAGCATCAACCTTCGCTGAGAGATCCTTCCTCTCCGCCACGTAGACGCTGATTTTGGAGGGCAAGGACGCCACCGCGCTATCCTTATCGTTGGAAGCAAAATCGCTGGGTTTGGCATTGAAGCAAATGTACTTAACGCGTCCTTTGGGGTAGAAACCGAAAATATCGTCGTCGCTACCGCCCGACATCTTCCTTTTGGCGTAAGTGGCCATCGTCTCATAATCATAAGAAAGAAGGACGTTTTTATTCTCTTCTTTCAAGGTGATCCCATCGTCTTCGTATATATCGCCAATCAGGTAAGCGCGCGTTTTCCTGATGTTTAGCAAATACGAGCCAAAATCGTAATTAAGGGCGATATAGGCGCCAGTGGGATCCTCATTGAAATAACACTCGCCATTAATGAGATAACCGTCGGTCGGCGTCAAAACGACGGTCTCGTAATCGGGGATGTATTTAGAACCAAGGAAGATGCTTCGCGAGGTCTTGCTTGCATCGGAAAGGAAATACGTCGGGCCGGCTTTTGAAGGCCCCCACCATTCGTAATCGGTTTTATAGCAGATCATCGAATAATTGACCTTTTGATAAAGATCGGCCTCGGCGGGAGTGCTTAAGAAACTAACGCCTCTCCCGTCAAATTCCTTTTCAAAAGCCTCGATATCCTTATCGGGCACGATGGCCCCTTCGAAAAGCAATTGGTCGTTCCTTTGGACTTCTTTCTCGCCGCTATTGCGGTAAAAGGCGTCATATCCGCACATCTCGTCAATGACGTTTTGCTTATAAACCTTATCGACGGCATGGCCGAATAAAGCATCATCATTAACATAGAAACGGAGTTTTGACGAATTGTCGCCATAAACCAATCGGTGATTCCAAGGCACGTTATCGGCAACGCCTTCCCACTCCCCATAGCCTTGATTCAAAACGGCATAATATTTGACGTTCAATGCGGCATCGGCCCCGAAACGCTTATTGCCATAGAACGCGCTCCAGGAATGGCTGTAATAATCCTCCCCGTAAGCGTATTCCGTATTGCGATAAGTCGGGCGATTGGCGTGCAAATATAAGGAAAGCTGATTGACGTCATAATTGAAAAGGGAATGGAAGGTGCTTAGGCCGTTGCTGCCAAAAGCCATGGCCGCGTTGTTCTCTGGGTTTCCCTCGAAAAAAGTACGATAAAAGGACTGGTCGCTTTCTTTGATCTTCTTCACGC
>CAVKTU010000177.1:0-2686 GCA_963659395.1 Holdemanella sp.
GTTTTGCTGTCGTTATTGCAGCTTCTTTATAGCAGCGCCGACGCCATCGTCGTCTCTTATTTCGGCGGCGGCTATAGCAGCATGAACGCCATCGGCAGCAATAGCGCGTTGATCAATCTTATCATCGGCCTTTTCGTCGGCGTCTCGGTAGGCGCTAACGTGGTGGTGGCCAAGGCCTTTGGCGAGAAAAACCAAAATACCGCGCAAAAAGCCCTCGAATCCTCGATCCTCTTAAGCGTTATCTTCGGCATAGGCATCGCCATTGCCGGCTATTTCTCAGCCCGATATCTGCTAATCGCCATGCAAACGCCCGACATCGTCCTCGATAAGGCGACGGATTATCTGCAGATTTATTTTTTGGGCATGCCGTTTTTGCTTCTCTTCAATTTCGGCTCGGCGATTTTAAGGGCCCTAGGGGATAGCAAACGGCCTTTATACGCCTTGATTCTATGCGGCGCCATCAACGTCGGGCTCAATTTCCTCTTCGTCATCACCTTTAGCCTTGATGTGATGGGGGTGGCGCTCACCACTTTGATAAGCGAGGCATTAGAAGCCATCATCGTTTTGTTTTTCCTCGCTTCCAAGAGGCGGAAATTCATCCGCCTTTCCTTCAAAGGGCTACGCCTATATAAGGAAGAGACCGCCGATATTTTGAAAAACGGCATTCCCGCGGGCCTACAATCCTTCGTCTTCTCGGTCGCTAACGTCTTCATCCAAGCCTCCGTCAATTCCTATAGCGACGCCACCATCACCTCGGAAATCGCGATGACCGGCAACACCGCTTCGCAACAAGTCGAAGGCTATATTTATATTTTCCTGGACGCTTTTAGCGTCGCCACCACGGCCATCGTCGCTCAAAATTATGGGGCCAAGAAGAAAGAGAACGTCAACAAAGCCCTCTATATCGGTTTGCTTTATGTCGTGGCGGTGGGGCTATTAGTCGGTGGGATCTGCGCTTTATGCCGCAATGCGCTAAACGGCATCTTCATCTCCAAGGAATCCTTCACCGACCTTAACGGCTTCGATGATAAAGGCTATGAGCTTTCCTTGGATGTGGCGGGGCAACGCCTTATCTTGATGGGATTAACTTATTTCCTCGATGGGGCGATGGAGATCTTCGCTTCCTATTGCCGCGGCTTAGGCCACGCCAAGACCCCGACTGTCATCATCTTCTTCTTCGTAACTTGCCTTCGCCTCGCCTTCATCTTCGGCGTTTGGAATATCGTGCCCGCTATCCATACCCTTCCTTGGCTATGGAGCACTTGGCCGATCAGCTGGGTCTTTGCCATCGTCGCTTTCCTTTTCGTGGTGCCGCGTTTCTCTAAGGATGCGGCGGGCAAGATAGACGCTTCCCTAGCCAAGTCGCCATTGGCTGATTAAAAGCGGCGGAAATAAGAATCCGATGGGGATTTGCCATGGATTTTGTCCTTTCCAAACGATAAAAGCGAGTTACAGCAGATTCTTGAAGCCCCTATGGGGCTAGAGTATAATCCGCTTATGGCAAGAAACAACATTGTGATCATTGGCTTGGGGCGTCTAGGAGCTGGCATCGCCGAACGGGCGGCCGCTAAAGGGGAGGACGTCATCGCCATCGATAAAAACCCCTCTTCGTTTGCGAGATTAGACGATACTTTTTCTGGTTTCACCATCGCTGGCGACGCCACCGATCTTTCTTTCCTAGAGGGTGAGGAAGTGCTTCAATCGGCTAAGGAAGTCGTGATCACCACCGGCAACGACAACGTCAATCTTTTATTGGCTCACGTTTGCTCGACCGTTTTCGAAGTGTCGAAGATCTTCGTCCGCTTCGACGACCCCGATAAAAGCGTCTGCATCGCCGGCTTTCCCAATATCAAAGCCATCTATCCCTTCGAGCTCACCTTGGCTAAATTCGATTTGATCGAAGAGGAGGGCGAAGAATGAAAATCGTTTTGGCGGGCGGCACCTTCGAAGCCTCCTATGGTATCGACATGTTCAATACCCCCGAAAACCGTCTTATCGTCATCAATCCCAGCGACGAATACGCCCATTATCTTTTGGAGAAGAAGCATATTCCCGTCACCGTTGGCGATCCATGGCGTTACCACATTTTGGATGCGGCGGACGCTTATGACGCCGATATTTTCGTGGCTTTAATGGAATCGGATACCGACAATTACGCCTCGTGCGTGATTGCCAAGAAGATCTTCAACGCCAAGAAATGCATCTGCACGGTCAAGAATCCGCGTAACGTCGATCTATACCGCAAACTCGGTATCGACAGCGTCATCTGTAGCACCTATCTATTGGCGCAGAACATCAAAAACGAATCGGACAGCGAATCCCTTATCCGCTCCCTTTCCCTCGATAACGAGAATATCCGCATGATCGAGGCGACTTTGTTACGGAAATACGCCATCTGCGACCGTTCCATCGCCGAAATCGGCTTCCCTAAATACGCCTCCATCGCTTATATCGTCCGTAATTACAGCTTCGTCATTCCTAATGGCCAAGTCGTTTTGAAACCAAAGGACGTGCTGGTTATCGCCTGTGCTAAGGAAAATGAAAGCGAGATCCTCTCCTTCATCAAGAAAACCAAAGACGACAACAGCCTTCTTTCCGACCTCAAAGACAAGAAAGAAAAGGCGATCGAGAAGAAAAAGAAGGGCAAAAAGGCCGATAGATAATGAAGACGAAGAAGAGCAGCGGC
>CAVKTU010000178.1:0-2671 GCA_963659395.1 Holdemanella sp.
GCGGAGGAGGTGGCCGCCACGATCAGGAAAGAAGGCGGCATCGCCAAAGGCTATGCCTGCAACGTCCTCGATAAGGACGCCTTAGCGAAAATCCATGCGGAAATCGCCGGGGATTTTGGAAAATGCAGCATTCTTCTTAACGGCGCGGGCGGCAATAACCCCAAGGCCACCCAAGATAACGAATTCGCCTCCGAAAGCGATTTGGTGGGGGAATATCGTTCCTTTTTCGACCTCGATAAAGCGGGCATCGAATTCGTCTTTAACCTCAATTTCCTCGGGACCCTCTTGCCCACCCAGGAATTCGTCAAGGACATGATGGAAAATAAAGCCGGCAAAATCCTCAACATCTCCTCGATGAACGCCTTTAGGCCGTTAACGAAAATCCCCGCCTATTCGGCCGCCAAGGCGGGCATCTCCAATTTCACCGAATGGTTGGCCGTCTATTTCGGCAAGATGAATATCCGCGTCAACGCCATCGCCCCCGGCTTCTTCGTCACCAATCAGAACAAGGATTTGCTCTTCCATAACGATGAGCCGACCGCCCGCGCTAAAAAGATCTTGTCGATGACCCCGATGGGCCGTTTTGGCGAAGCCGAAGAGCTTATCGGCTCCGTTCTCTTCTTGCTCGACGATAAAGCGGCGGGCTTTATCACCGGGGTGGTTTTGCCGATTGACGGCGGCTTTAACGCCTATTCGGGCGTCTAATTATTCCAAAAGGAAAGTCAGCGTCGATAAATAAGGCAATTCCTTCTTGATAAGAAGGCGGTTGCCTTCTTTTTGATAGAGGATTCCTTGCCGCTTGCCATCCCTTTCGATTGCTTCGATATGGGAGAAGGGGACGTTTTCTAGTTCTATCTTAACGGCAGGGAAGGAATTGTAATTGGCGTTGACCACAAGGAGGACGTATCGTCCTTTTTGCTCATATAAGTAAGCATAGACGGCGTCATGAAGGGAATAGGCCAAGGGCTTATCGGAACGATTAAGTAGTCCTTTTTCCAACAACCTTCGCCGCAAAGTTACGAAGAAATCGGTTTGCGAGGGATCTTTCAAGATATATGGGTAAACGCAATAATTCTTCCCAATAGCAAAGCCGTTCCCCGTTCGTTTCATAAAGGGATCATAAAGGCCGGAAAGGACTTTCACGCCGTCGGCGTATTCGATTTTGACGTAATCGCCGTTGCGTCTTTGGGAGGAGGAGCGGTAATGGTGGAGGCCATTAAGCGTTTCATCGTTTTCTAACATCTCAAAGCAATCGTAATCGTGAAGCATGCCATGGAAATCGATCGAAACGGCCCCGATTAGCGATGACATCCCCCGTTCTTTAAGCGCTAAGGCGGCCCCTCCATCTAGGAAGAGGAAGTTGTTGGCGAAAAGCGCCTTCAATTCGTCATCGGTGAAATTCCGGACGTTTTGGCCACATAGGATGATTCGCTCGCCTTGGAATTTCTTTTCCTTGGAAACGCGATAGGAATACCCCATGCTCGAGAAGAAGCCGACGGCATCGAAATCATCGGGGATCAAACCCAAGAAACCGCCTTCGGGATGGCGGCGATAGACCGTCTTCTCGTCAAGTGGGAAAAGGAGGCCGCGCATTTGCGAAGGCAGCAAATCTAGCTTTCTAACGGCATTAAGGTATGGGTCAAGGGAGGCGATAGCCTCTCCGTATCCGAGTTCCTCTTGGGCGCCATCGCCCGCGCTTTGGAAGATGTTGTAAGTCATGCCATCTAGCCCCAAAGGAAGGGCTCCTTCGACTTGGAAGGCGAGGAATTTCGGGTCTTTGACGAAATCGGAATAGGAACTGTTCTCAAGTTCGGGATATTGCAAGCAATCGTCGCCGATGAAGGAGCGGTTCACGACGCTGATGCGGTTGAAATCGAAATAATAGGCTTTGGCGCCCATTTCGCGGTAGGCGGGCAAATGGAGGCGGTCGATCAAGGTGCCGTCGGTCGATAGATCGACATGCAATTGATGCCAATCGCGGGCTTCCATGGCATGCATCCAGGGGGTAGAGGACATTAGTCCCACCTTGGTTTTTAGGCCCAAGGAAAGGATGCGGTCACGGATTTCCTTGGCTAAGCCGTCTAGGCTCTCCCGGCTAACGTCAAGCCAGGCTTTCCGTTCGGGGGAGGGGAGCGGCGCTTCCAAAGCGCGCACGAATTCCTCGCGCGTCTCTTCTTTGCCGAGCTTCTCGTTATAGGCCTTCATATGCAACGGGCACCAGCAGCCTCCCCAATCCAAGGGATCGTGATTGTGGTAACGGAAATCGTCTTCGATCCAAAGGACCTCGGGTTCCGTCTCCAGGACGTAATAGGCCATCAAATCGAGGTAATATTCCTTCCATTCGGGATCAAGGGGGCAAGCGACGAGCTCGCTTTCTCTTCCTTTACGGTCGACCATCGTCTGAAAATTCTGCCCTTTTTGGAGCTTCCTGCCGCGGTCGAGGTGCCCAAGTTCGAACCAAGGGTTAAGGGAAGTGCCAATGCCTTCTTTGGCGAAGACGGCTTTGGCTTTCTTAATAACCTCTAACCAAGGTTTAAGCTGTTCTTTGCTAATATGCCCGACGTTATATTCCTCGCCGTTAAAGATGAGGATGACGTTCTTAAAATGATATTTGAGGCACCAATCCTTGATGCTTTTTATCCTTTCCTCGGCGTATTCGTCGGGATAGATC
>CAVKTU010000179.1:0-377 GCA_963659395.1 Holdemanella sp.
AAAATTTAAATTCATTGAATCAAACAATATCGATAAAGCATCAAATAATTTGGGGGCGTTTATGAAATCCTTGCTGTCATACCCCAACAACGTTCTAATTCTCATGGCATAGCTTCTAATCGCCGCTCTACTTAAAGGACTAACCAAATTCTTACTCATATTTATTTCAATTTATTAAGGATGCGAAGGCATTCCTCATCCGATATGTCGTTTAATTTTCTAGACAAAGCAAACACAAGCTTTCTTTGCCCAATCGAAACATTCGACAAATCGATTTCTATTTCTTTGGAAGATTCTGCTTCAGCTTGTCTTATGGCCTCGCCCCTTTCTTTGCTTAAGCGATATTCAGCGACAAGCTTATCAGCCAAATCATTGGG
>CAVKTU010000179.1:387-2631 GCA_963659395.1 Holdemanella sp.
CCGGCCTCAATAGCCGATAAATAAGATGTAGACATTCCTAGTCTTTTTGCCATCGCGTAAATTGTTTCATTTTCGTCAATTCGCAATTTTCTTAATTCCTTTCCAAATGTGGTTGCCATTGTTTCTTTCCTCTTTTCTCCTTTGTATAAATATTGTATTTTCCTTCTATCTTGATTTTTACACAAAAAAAGATCTAATGCAATAATATTTTGTATTGTTCTTTACACATTTTTGTATGTATAAACCGACAAACTTCTATAGGAGCCATTTGTTTTGCGCCGTTATAGCAAAAAGAATATGGCCGCTAGAATAAACAAGCCCCAACGACTTCCCCTATACAAATTTGCTGATTTAACGGCGATTTGAATTGTTGAACACGATCTTTAGGAAAACGCATCGGATCCGATGCGTTTTTTGTTGATGCCCGATGTGAAATTGGTGAAATGATTATGAGGGATATCCTCGCTACATAAAAAGGAGGTCGCGGAATATGGCCGTGCCTGAAGAGATAAAGAAAGTCCCCAGACCAAAAAGCACAGTTGTCAAAGAAGCGTTCGGAAGATATTTGGTTATCAAGAGGACGAGCAAAAAGGTTCCCGGGAAAAAGAACCCCAAAGTCGTCGATTTGGGGACGATCGGCGAAATAAAGGATGGCGAATACGTCGAAATAAGGGAGACGCCGAGAAGGAAAGAGCCGAAGAAAAGCATCGACATAAAAGACTACGGCTCATATGCCGTCGCCAGCAAGGTCGGCGAGCCCTTGTATCAAGACCCGAGGAAGGTGTTCAGGGAGAAGGACGCCGAGAAGCTATACAGCATCGCCATGCTCAGAAGCATTGATTTCGATATCAGAAACCGCGAGATAAAGATGGCTTACGACACCTCCTATCTTTCGGAAGCGATGCCCGACATAGCATTGAGCGAAAACACCATCGCGACGTTCCTTCGGGAGACCGGGATGGAGTATTCGCGAATCAGGGAGTTCTTGCTCGAGAGATCCAATAAGTTCACGGGAAAGAAGCAAGTGATCGACGGAACGCTCAAGGACAGCAATTCCGTAGTCAACGACTTCTCCGAGTTTTAGAGGAAAGGAAGGAAAAAGGGGAGCAGAGATTTGTCCATCGTCTATTCTTTCGACCTCGAATCCAAAGAGCCGATCGCCATGAAAACCTACTCAGGCAACGTCATCGACAAAAGGGCGGTCGTCGATTTCGTCAGATCCTTTTCCCTCAATAACGCCATCTTAGTCATGGGCAAAGGCTTCAACAGCAAAGGCAATCTGGAGGCATTCAAAAGCATGGATGGCCTTACGTATATATTGCCTTTGCGAAGAAACGACGCGCTTCTCGACGAGCATGGGATGTATGAAGGGATATCCTCGCCCTTGAACACGAAGGACGCAGCCGTTCTGTCCAAAAGCAAAAAGATGGATGAGGATACGCATCTATATTCGTTCAGAGATCCGTCGATAGCCGGCGACGAAGAGATCGGATATATGAAAAAACATCAGGAAAAAGACGGTTTCGACAACGGCAAATACGAACGCGACAAAAAGGAATTCGGCGTCATCTCCTTCATCTCGAACAAGGATTTATCGTGCGAGGAGGTGTATGAGGCGTATATGAGCCGATGGGAAATAGAAATCATGTTCAACATGATGAAAGACATCGTCGACTTAGACACGGTGAATGTCCATTCGGATTACAGCGTCATCGCCTCCGAATTCATCAATTATTTGGCCATCATCATCTCCCAAAGAATCAAGAGATTGTTCAACGACACATTGCTAGAGGGAAGCAAAGGAAAAGCGAAAACAATTGCCGATGCGTATTCGTATAGGCAGACGATGAAATTCCTTTCGAAGATCAAGAAAATAAAACAAGGAAACGGCGAATGGGAAACCAACTATCCATCTAATTGCAAATACATTCAAGAGCTAGGCGAATGCCTCGGCGTATAAGGGATAGATTGGGGTTTCTCTATTTAAAAAATAGATTTGCCGGCACACCAAAATAACTTTCAAATTCGCAATTTTCCCCATCAAAACCCCACCGCTTTTATTATTAGGTGCAGGAATGACGGATTTTAAACAAGAATAATCACGTCTTAGGAACGATTCTTTCTGTTCTTTCTTTTGTCTTCCTCTTCCATCCTTTTTTCTAAGAAATACTTCAAGCTCTCGAAAGCGACGTCCGTCTTAAGTTCCTTGTTGCTCAATTTGATATTTATTTTGCCCTTCTCAAC
>CAVKTU010000180.1:0-2625 GCA_963659395.1 Holdemanella sp.
TGGTCCTAAAAGAGAGGAACCATCCTTCCTTAATCGCCTATGGCACGCGGGTCGACGAAAGCCCTGATGACCACGAATTATACCTCGCGGCCACGAAGATCGCCAAAAGCCTCGATCCTTATCGCGCCACCTTAGGGGTGAGGAACTTCAAAACGAGCGAATTATTAGAAGACGTCTACGCCTATAACGATTTCTCGGGCGGCGACATCCATCATGGCCTCGATAAAGGAAAAAGCGTCAAAGACGCCAAGGGAAAGCCTTTGCTCATAAGCGAATTCGCCGGCCATATGTTCCCGACCAAAAGCTTCGACGGTAACGAGCGGCGCGTTGAGCAAACCCTTCGGCATCTAAGGGTTTTAGACGATATGTATGGCGATGAGCGCATCGCCGGGGCCATCGGCTGGTGCGCCTATGACTATAACACCCATGAGGAATTCGGGAGCGGCGACCATATTTGCTACCATGGCGTCTTCGATATCGGACGCATGAGGAAGGACGCCGCCTACGCCTATTTGTCGCAAACATCGAAGGAACCCTTCATCCACATCGTCGGCGACGCCTTGCCCGGCGATAGCGACGAATCGCTCATGAAGCCCCTATACGCGCTAAGCAATTGCGAGCGGCTCGATCTATATTCCGAAGATCGTTTCATCGCCTCTTTCTTGCCCGATCGCTCCCATTTCCATAATCTGCCGCACCCTCCCTTCTTATTAAACGATTGGGTGGGCGCCTCTTTCGACGAGAAGATGGGCAAGAGGGCGTCAAGACGCGTGATCGAATTGCTTAACGAAATCGCCGCCAAAGGGGCGGCGCATCTAAGGAGGAGGGATTATCTTCGCTACGCCGACCTCTTCCTCTTCCACCGTCTAAGCGTCGACAAGATCGTCTCCCTCTACTACAAATACATCACCTCGTGGGGCGATACCTCCAAGCGTTATTCGATCAAAGGCTATATCGGCGATAAGGAAGTCGCCTCCCAAGGATTCGGCGTCAATTCGGAGGTGCGCCTACGTGTGGAAATGAGCCAAACGACGTTAAGGAACGAGGAGACCTTCGATATGGCCTTAGTGCGCCTAGAAGCCGTAGATTGCTTCGGTAACCGCTTGCCATATATGGACGATATGGTTGAAGTATTGGAACCCTTAGGCGGGGAAATCCTCGGGCCGACGCGCTTTCCCCTAGTCGGCGGAACGGGGTTCTTCTATCTTCGTAGCCTCCCCGCCGGCAAAAAGACAGCCAAAGGGAAGCTCAGATTGGTTTTTCGCGGTCAAGAGATGGATTACGATTTCGACGTGATCGATGATGATCCTAAGGCTATTCGTCCTTAAGCTCGGCGAATTTCCTTTTCATCGTTTCGTTATTGCGGGTCAGTTTCTTAATGGTGAGATCCTGCGCTTTGTCATTGGCGAGCCGTAGGTTGTTCTCGCTCGAAAGGAGGTTTTCCTTCGTTTTTTGGAGGCTGGCAATCGTCTTGTCGATTTCTTTGATCGCCGCGGCGAAGCGATCGGAAGCGAGCTGGTAATTGCGTTGGAATTTATTCTGGAAATCGAGCAAGGAATCCTCGAAACGGCTCACGTCGACGTTTTGGTTCCTTATTTCGGTCAGCTCCTTCTTATATTGGAGGGCGTTTTGGTTGGCGTTCCTTAATAAGGAGATGATCGCTAGGAAGCATTGGGGCCGCACGACGTACATCTTCGGATATTGATAGCTCACGTCGACGATCCCCGAATTATATAATTCGCTGTCGGGCTCTAAGAGGGAGACGAGGACGGCGTATTCGCACTTCTTCTCGTGACGATCCTTATCGAGTTCCTTGAAGAAGGATTCGTTGGTCTTTTTGCTAGAGGTCGTATCGCCTTCGTTTTTCATCTCGAACATGATGGAGACGATCTCCTCATCCCTTTCCGCCGAAGCGTAGTCGCGGAAGATGAAATCGCCTTTCGAGGATGATTCTTGGCTTATTTCGTTGTCTTTATGGAAGACGGCGTAAGGATAGGCGGCCATCCTGATGCGATCGAATTCCTCTTGGCAATGCCTCTCTAAGCTCTCCCCGATCATCTTGGTGGACATCTTCGCTTTGAAATCCTTATAGTAGGCCACTTCCTCCTCTTTGCTCTTCAATTTGTCGAGATAGGATTTCTCAAGGCTGTTCTTCTCTAATTCGTTGCTTTGCCTTAAAAGGGTGAGGCTATTCCTAAGCTCGGCTATCTCGGCCTCTTTTTCGCTATTCCCTTCGGCCATCTTGAGTTCGTTATCCGCCTTGATCGTGACGATCTTGGCTTCTAATTCGTTAATCTTCTTGTTTAATTCCTCGTTGGCCTTGAGATTCTCCTTCTCCTTTTCTAGAAGGCTCATCCTGATGGCGGCTTCCTTATCCTCGTCGGCTCTTTTTAAGGAGGCTTCCAAGGCGCGGATGTCATTATGTAGCTTGTCTTTCTCCTTATCGAAGTCCGCCTCTTTCTTGGCCATTTTCAAGCGTGAGGCCTCTTCGAGGTTGGCTTTGCTTTCGGAGAGTCTCTTTTGGACTTCCTTCTCGAGCTCGGCGCCGCGGATCTGCGAAAGGATCTTCGCGTAATCGTCCTCGTCGATCGTGAACACGCTGCCGCATCTAGGGCATTTGATTTG
>CAVKTU010000181.1:0-2613 GCA_963659395.1 Holdemanella sp.
ACGTCGATCTCGTAATTGGCGCTGACCTTTAGCCTAGCGAACGTTTTCGCGGCTAATCTGCGGTATAGCGCCAACAATCCATCGTATTCGCTTCCAAAAGGGTTGTCGAATAGAAGTTCCATGCGCCTACTCTATCACAAAGCCGCCACGAGAAGTAGTTTTATCCCTCCTTTCTGCATCGTTAGGCGAAAAATGCGCGGAGAAAAAGGCCGTTTCCCTTAAATATTCATCTCTATTCGCCAACATCTCGCAAAGGGGCGATAAGACATCATGAAGGGAAAAAAGGGCGAAAAACTGCAACAAGAAATAATTAAGCTCGATCCTTTGCTCGAATAAAACGGGGATAAAGGAAAGGGCCAATAGCAGGCATATCAAAAGGATTTTCTGATATTCGAAAAGCCGACATAACGAATAGCTTTCGCGCTTGATGACGAAAAGGCCGTCATTCAAGCCTTTTTGGTCGCTTATCTTCTCGGAAAAGACCTTCTCTTCGGCTTCGCTCACCTTAAGCGCCCCTTTTCTTGAGCGCGAGGAAATAAAGAATGAAGAAAGGAGCTGCATAGAAAGCAAAAGGGCGCCTGAGAGCCAAAACGAAGGCGAATCCAAACCGAAAAGCAACAAAACGGCCAACAAAACGAACGGCCCTTCCGTCCACCATCTCAAATGCAAGAAGGCTTGCTTTTTGAAGGCAAGGAAATGCAGGTAATTGCCTTTGACCGTCTCTTTCCTATCCCTCTTCTTAAAAGGAAGACGCAGGTATCTGTCGTCGAAACGCGCCATCTCCTTGATGAGCAAAAACCGCTCAAGGACGAAGAAAAGACCAAAGGAAGCAAGGAAAACGAAGGTCCCTAACGGCGCTTGGTCTTCTTTGAAAAAATAGAAGGAGGCGGCCAAGGAGATAACGGCGAGAAGGGAGGAGGAGAAAATCGACAGAACCCCGAAAACGCTATAAAGGCGCATCCTTTTATAGGGGCATTTGACCTTTTTGATGATCTCTCCTTCGCCATATATGCCCGACCATTGGGGGAAAAGCTCTTTGGCCGTCACTTTCCTCTCCCCGCGGTCGGGATCGTAAAGGAAAAAGCGTTCGCCTCTTCTTTTTCGTAGATAAACGAGATGCTTTTTGCTTCCTTCTTCCAAGAGCAGCAAAAGAGGATAGCGTGTATTCCGTAGCAAAGCGGTATGCTCCTCGCTTTTCTTCCACGATAAAGCCACGCCTTCGCTTTCGGCCAAAAAGCGTAACGACTCCAAATCGCCGCTCCTCTCGCTTTCCATATAGGCATAGCCACGTTGCCTTTGATAATGAATCAAGAGCATTTTGAGGGAAGCTAAGCCGCATCCTCCCCTTTTCCCGGCATAAACCATTTGTTCCATCACTAATAGATAGGGCGATTCTTGGAAAAATGGTTCAAAAAAGCCCAAATCGTATGAAGTGGGCTTATGGTCTAATATTTTTTGCGACGAGCGAGTTCGCTTTTCATCTTGCGACGGAGAGCGGTCTTAAGGAAGAATTCACGTTTGCGAGTCTCTAGGAGGATACCGCTTTTGTTGACGCTTCTTTTGAAGCGGCGCATTCCTTCGTCGAGTGATTCGCCTTCGTGGAGAACCGTTTTGATAGCCATGGTTTTCACCTTCCTTCCGACTGGCTGGAATAATTCTATCCTTTTATGGGCGCAAAACAAGTATCATTATCGAATAGATGGAGAAAACCGAAGAACAATCAACCAAAGCCCCTTGCGCCCCTCTTATCAGCGTCATCATGCCCGTTTATAAGGCCGAGCGCACCCTTCCTCGCGCCATCGCCAGCCTTTTAAGGCAGGATTTCTCTAAGCCTTTCGAAGTCCTCTTCGCTTTCGACGGCGGGGATGAATCGCTAGCCATTTTAGAGGAATATGTGGCCAAATACCCCTCTTTCCGTTTGCTTAAGCACCCCTATCGGTTCGGTCCTAGCAAGGGAAGGATAGAAGCCATCAAAAAAGCCAAAGGGGAATACGTTTGCTTCATCGACAGCGATGACTATTATGCCGATAACGCCCTAAGTTCCTTCTATAAGGCCGCCATTAGGGAAGAAGCCGACATCGTGAATTCTTCCTTTTTCGTCGTCAAAAAGAAGGGAATCAGCGCCTGCCCTTTCAAGAAAAACGCCATTCTCGTCGGCAAGGAAGCGATTTTGAGGGCGTTATATACGGACATTTCCTTCCGTTCCTTCATGTGGAACAAGCTTTTCAAGCGCTCGCTTTTCCTCGATTCTCCCCTTCTCTCCTTCGAAAAGACGGGCGATCTCTTCGAGGACACGGCCTTATTGGGGAGCCTTTGCCTAAACGCTAAGCGCGTCGCCTCCATCAAAGACGCCCTCTATTTTTACGATAAGACCAATCCCACGAGCCTTACTTCCTTAACGCGGACCGACCGCCACGAAAAGCATTTGGACGTCTTCCTCGCTCTGCGCTTGTTTTATGAAAAACGCGATGAAAAGGCGGCTCTTAAAGCCTTCTATCAAACGAAATGGCGCTCCGAGATGTCGCTACGTTACGACTTATCTCTCGATCGTCGCCATGGCGCCTCTTCCTTTTATATAAATAAGGAAAAAGAAAGGCGCAAGAAGGTCTTTGC
>CAVKTU010000182.1:0-2612 GCA_963659395.1 Holdemanella sp.
GCACCACGATTGTGGGCGGCGAAGGATCGAAGAAGGAAATCAACGACCGTATCGCCGAACTCGAATCGCAATATAACATCGCCAGCGGCGAATACGACAAGAAGAACATTTCCAAACGTATCGCCAAACTCTCTAACGGCGTTGCCGTCTTGAAAGTCGGCGCTTTGACCGAAAGCGAGCTCAAAGACAAGAAATTACGCATCGAGGACGCCTTGAACGCCACTAAAGCGGCTGTCCAAGAAGGCATCGTCATCGGCGGTGGCGCCGCCTTGGCGGAAGTTTATGCGGAAGTCAAAGGCAAACTCAAGGATTCCAACCCCGATATCCAACGCGGTATCGATGCCGTTCTCGAATCTTTGCTGGCTCCGCTTGCTCAGATTGCCGAGAATGCCGGCTTCGATAGCGATGAAATCGTCTCTATCCAGAAGACGCAACCTAAGAATTTCGGGTTCAATGCCCTCGAAGGGACTTGGGTTGATATGTACAAAGCCGCCATCGTCGATCCAACCAAGGTCACGCGTAACGCCGTCTTGAACAGCTCATCGATTTCCGCGATGTTCGTCACCACCGAAGGTGCCGTAAGCGAAATCAAAGAAGACAAGCCGGCCGCTCCCGCCATGGGCGGAGGCATGGGCGGAATGTATTAATTCCTAGCATCGCAAATTCTTTGAAAGGGGTGGTTAGCAGCCATCCCTTTTTTGTTAGGGAGCAGAAGAAATGATGGCGTTTTTGCGATGATTATCCCTCTTTTGCCAATATCTCCTCTTGCCCCTTTCAAAAAGGATTTAAGTTGGTAGAATACCGCTTGGAGCTAATATTATGGAAAACATCTACGAAGACTTGAAATGGCGGGGTCTAATCCAACAATTCAGTAATGAAGACGCCGTTAAAAAATTATTGGAAGAAAAACAAACGATTTATTGCGGCTTCGATCCGAGCGCCTCATCGATGCATTTGGGCAATTATGTCATGATTTCCATTTTGGAGCGCTTGCAAAAAGCCGGCCATCGCATCATCGCTTTGGTGGGCGGAGCCACAGGCATGATCGGCGATCCTTCGGGCAAATCCAAAGAAAGAAACCTTCAAACGAAGGAGAAATTGGCGGAGAATACCGCTTCGATCAAAGCGCAATTGGAAAGATTCATCGATCTTAGCGACCCTGAAAAGGGCATCATTTTGAATAATTATGATTGGCTAGGAAACATGCAGACCTTGGATTTTTTGCGCGACTATGGCAAATATTTTTCCATCAACTATATGTTGTCGAAAGAGATTGTGGCTTCACGTTTGGAAGCTGGCATCTCATTCACCGAATTCTCTTATCAGATCCTTCAATCGATCGACTTCTATCATTTGAATAAAGAATATAACTGCCATATCCAAATGGGTGGCAACGATCAGTGGGGCAATCTCACTAGCGGTCTGGAACTTATTCGTAAAATCGATGGCGAGGAAGCCGTCGCGGAAGCGATGACCGCTCACCTTATCACCAGAGCCGATGGCAAGAAATTCGGCAAAAGCGAGGACGGTGCCCTCTTCTTGGATAGAAAACTAACATCTCCTTATAAACTTTATCAATATTTCATCAATACCACCGATGAAGACGCCATCAAATATCTAAAGGTATTCACCTTCCTTTCCCAAGAAGAAATCGAAAAAGTGGCCTCTGATCACATGAACAATCTTGGCGGACGCGTTGCTCAAAAGAAATTAGCGTATGAAGTGACCAAAGATATTCATGGAGAAGTGGCGGCCGAGGAAGCGCTAAAGATGAGCGAGGTGCTTTTCTCCGGCGAGGTTGCTTCTTTGAACGCCGAGGAAATCGAAGAGCTTCTAGGCTCCTTGAAAGCGCAAGTGACCGCTCCTATTTCATTATTGGATTTATTGGTAAAAGTAGGGGCGGCACAAAGCAAGACGCAAGCTAAGACCTTCGTCGCGCAGAATAGTGTTTCCATCAATGGCGAAAAAGCCACAGATCCTGACCGCTTATATGACGAATCAACGGCTTTGTGCGGTCGTTATTTGATCGTTAGACGTGGCAAGAAAAACTATTTCCTAGGCGTTTTATAAGGGGTAAGCAAGAGAAATAGCTGGCTTTGTGCGAGTTCCCATAGGGATTTGCGAAAACTACCCGAAAACCATACTCAATGAGTTTCATAGTTCAAAGGGTATGGTTTTTTATGCTTTTACGATTCTAATATTTTCAGAATTACAAGCCTTGCATTTGCAATCACCGAAATCATAAAAACCATAGTTAGCTTGCAATCAATTCTCGCAAAACAAATAGTCTCTTGTACAGTTCTCTAAATGTTGTGGAAACCCACAGCAACACATATAGACATTAGCACCCGTCCAACGGGTTATCGGAGAGGCTCCAGCTTTGACCTTTTCCGTTTCCGCCGCGCGCCCCATGGGGGCTAGGGCCAATGAGCCGTCGGCTCATTAACGGCACGGATACGGATACAGCGCGGAACGGGGTTTCCACAACATTTCAGTTCACTGCCCTTATTAATGTGTACCCCATGTCAAGGACAATTCGCAATCAGCATCCTTAATCCGTAATCGTCGTCCGTATCCGTATCCGTTCACTCCGAAGGAGGGACCCCCATGGG
>CAVKTU010000183.1:0-2605 GCA_963659395.1 Holdemanella sp.
CTAGATATAGGTGCAAATGGAGGATGGCCAATCCGTGGTATAATCCCTTCCGCTAAACAATCAAAGGTGGTTGGGAGGCGCTTCGGTTTGGTTGTTTAGCTATCACCCTTTCCCCGGAGCGCCTCCCGATCCCCGGAAAGGGTTTTTATGTTGGACGAATCATCTGCGGCGTCGATGACGGACGCCGAATTGGCGGCCGCCTTGAATTTGCTCGAGGAAGAGTCGCTGAGAAGGGCGAAACGAAGGGCGAGGTTCGAGAAGGCCGATCTTTCGCGCCGCAACAAAAGGGATCCGAGGTGCCCGCGATGCGGCGCCGTCTTGCGCAAAGACGGCAAAAGGAGCGACGGCGTCCAAGCCTACGAATGCCCAGAATGCGGCAAACGATCCTCCGATGCGTCGGGGACGTCGCTGGCGTCGTCGAAGATGACTACGGATATGATAATGAATGTCATAACGATGGTTATGCTGGACTGCCCCGTGTGGGTCATCTCGCGGATAGTCGGGGTCGATCAGAAAACCGCGCAGTTCTGGCGGGACCGCTGCCTCGACGCGGCGACGGAATGGTCGGCGGAATCGAAGCTTTCCGGCCACGTTTGGATAGATGAGATGCGTTTCGCCCCGACAAGGGCGAGCGGATTCGTCGACGGCGTTTGGACCACCTACGCCGGGAAGCTCGCGAAGGATCTCTACATGGAGGTGGCGTTGGATTCGAAAGGCGGCGGTTTCTGCGAGGTCTATCGGAAGCGCGGGACGCCGACGAAGGCCATGGTGGCCAAATGCCTCGCCGATCGCGTGGCCGTCGGATCGAAGCTCACGCACGACGCCGCGCCATGCCACAACAAGGCCGTGGCCGACCTCTCGCTCGTCGACGACCGCGTCAAATTCGCCGCCGGCGACAAGGAATACGAGGGCAAGATGAAGATAATGAGCAATTGCTGCAGCTACCTAAGGCACTGCTTCGAATCCCATCGCGGCATCAAATCGGCGAAGCTCGAGGCCTACGCGAATTTCTTCATGTACCGTTGGAGCCATGTGAGGAAACACGGGCTCAAAGCCTCCATAGAATACCTGTTCAACAGGGTCTGCGGAACGAAAAAGAGCCACGTTTACCGCGAGTCGTTCAGAAAAAGCTCGACGTGGTCGTGAAACTCATCCTCCATTTGCACCTATATCTAGCTAAAAGTGAACTTTGAATTGAACTTTGAATCAAACTAAATAGATAAGCGAAAAATGAGTAATGTGTAGTAGTTGGGCTATTTAGCGGATATCCTTCCTCCCATAAAATTTCGGGGTTTCCGCTTTAAAATCATCGGTACAGTTGCGGGACAAACGAAAGTAAAAAAACCTCCATTTTTGCAAATCTGACCATTTAGAAAACCTCCATTTTTGCAAATTTTTCTTAGCTAGGCCTCCGGTGGCTTCGAAAATACTAATGGAGCAATTGTGCGTTCAAAAGAAAGGAAAACGAGAATCTCATGATTTGAAAACAAATAGCCTTACCAATTAAAATTTTGAGAAAGAAGTGCCGATTATATCTAATGATTAGTAGTAATTTAGTAGTTTACTAATAAATCTTAAAAAACTACTAATTTTCTATCGATTGGCAGTTGTTAGAACGCCTTGGTTGCATTAATATATTCCCATATAGGGAAAAGTATGCTCAAACACGTTGCCGCTTTAGAAATAACCTCCTCGCGCGCCAAGTTCGCCGTCGGGGCGGTCATCGGAGAGAAACCTTCTCTCCTTTATTACGTCGAAAAGCCCTTGCCGTGCTTCATTAGCCGCGGCAAGATCGTCGACAAGAAAGCGATAGGAGAGGCCATCTCTTCTTTCTCGAAGCTATCAGATGAGGATTTGCATCTAAAGATCGATACCGAAGATATCTCTTTGGTGCTCCCTCCCATCGGCTTCGAAGTCTATCAAAGCAACAAAACCACCAACGTCGTCTCTAGCGAATCCAATATCGAAGTCTTGGATATCAGCAACGTCATGTCGCTCGTACGAAAGGAGAGTATCCCCAATGGCGACCAAGTCGTCGACATCGTCCCCGATTGCTTCTTGACGGAAGACGGCTCGGCCTTCTTCGATCCGCCAATCGGCAGGAAAAGCAATTCCCTTACCATCCACGCCAAAGTCCATACCGTCCCCGAGGAACTTTTTAGCAGCTATCAACTAGCCGTGCAAGAAGGGGGATACCGCGTCAAGCGCGTCGATATGGCTCCTTATTGCGCTTCCCAGCTTATCGCCTCCGACCCCGCTTGCCCTAAGAGCTATTTCTTAGTCGATATGGGGGAAGGGTTAACGACGGTGAGCTTCGTCGGCGACAAGAGCCTTTACGCCAGTTTCGTAATCGGCAAGGGCTCGCGCCGCATCAATGAGGCGATCATGGAGGATTTCGGCCTTTCCTTTGGCGATGCCGAGGCTCTCAAATGCCGTTATGGTTATAGCACCAGACCCCGTGTCTATCGACCCAATCTTAAAACCGATCCCTCTTCCTTGCCTTTAAAAGGGGTGAGCCAAGAGAAGCTTAACGCCTCCATTGAACGGGGGATGAAGGATTATTTCGCTTTGATCGCCAACGCCATCGATTCGCTTATCAAAAAGC
>CAVKTU010000184.1:0-2604 GCA_963659395.1 Holdemanella sp.
CTTTTATGGATTGCTTCCTTTTGTCGTTTTCATGGCCTTTTTGCAGGCATTTTTGTGATTTTGGCTTTTTAATCAGCGGTTAGGTCGTATCCGGCGATATAAAGCACGATGTTATCGCCTTGCGTATAGATTAAGTACGATACCATCGTTTGATCGGATAACTTGAAATCCAAGAATTGGCAGGGGATGTCGTTATCTCCGTAAGTACCCTCCCGCCAATCTCCGCTTTTTTCGAAGCCTTCTAAGATTAGGTTGTTCTCAACATATTCCTTTAAGGCGTCTACTCCAAAGGAAGTCGGGAAATAAGCGTTTAGGAAGGGGAAAACCTTGCTGGTATAGTCGGGAGAGGCGCTATAGCCAGCTGCGCTTAAAGCGGAGGTAATCTTTTCGATAGCGGCCTTAGGCGTGACGCTGATGACCTCTTTGGCCTTTACCACGCAAGTGGCAGTTCTTGGCTGGGCTTCGCCTGGCACTTGAATCGATGCCGTGATGGTGGCCTCGCTATCGATAGCGGCGTCTTCGGCGATGGTCACGTTGCCGTCATTATCGACGCTGATCTTGCCGCTTTCATCGCTAGAGACGTAAGTGACTTCATACGGCAACATATCGGCGATGACGGCAATGTTAGTTGTCTCACCAATCGGTAGTTCGTAATTTGTGTATTCGAAATAGAAGGATGGTTTATGTTCGTCGCCGCTTCCAGCGGTTATAAGGATTTTCGTTAGTCCTTCATATCCATCTAAAGAAATAGCAACTTGGCCGGTGGCGTCTTCGAAAACGGTTTCGCCATTATTGCCGGTGCCCTTATGCCAAGCGGCGGCGGTGAGCGCTTTTTCGTAGGCCTTGTAAGCCGCAAAGGAAACGTCGGCTATTTCGATGTAGATGCCTCTTTCCTTGTTGGCCAGTCTCTTCGCTAAAGCCAAAATCTCTTCGTCCGCAGGATCGTCCAGGCCGTAATAGCCTGGGAAATCGGCTATGTCCTCATAATAGTATTTAGTTCTTTCGCTGATATAGGCATCGTCATGAAGGCGATATTTAAGCTTTTTGCCGGTGTCAGGCAAATCGTCGCTATCTAAAACGGGGCAAGTGACATCATTGACCTTAAGCAAGGAGGAAACGGCTTCTTTGATTGCTTCCGTTGGCCAACTTTGGCTAAAAGAACTAGCGGGAGTGGTTATTGTAACGGCCACGCCAAAACCCACGAGGGAAGAATTCTCATCGACGAGATTAGAAGGGCTGACGCTGATGGTTTCTTCCCAATTGGTATACGCCCAATCGGAAGCCATCTTTAGCCCTAAGTTCTCTAATTTTTCGGTGTAGTCCTCATTGACGGAATCATCTTTGATATCGCCTTGGATGTAATAGGTGTCCTTTTTCTTATAGACGTAATAATGCCCATCCTCGGCAATTGCGAATTGCGGGACATTAACGCCTGTTTTCTCTTCGATCTCCTCGATAACGGCGGTTGGCCAGCTATCATAGGTAGTTACAGCAGGGGTATAGAGGAAAGTGAAATTGTTGCCGTTAAAATAATAAAGCATGGCGGAGATGCTAGCGCCATCGTCCAAACCCTTCGAAAGTATATAAGCGTCATATTGGCGGCTTTCTTTCTCATCCAAAACGAAGCCGTCAGCAAGCAAAGCGTTGCTATATTCTATAGACAAATCTTTGGTATAGACATCGATCATCTGTAATTGATTGCCATCGCTTGCTTTGACGGCATTAAGTTCGCCTAGTTGAATGAAAGGCAGAGAGACGGTGGTGACGAGGTTAATGGCTTCTTGTTCGTCTTCGCTCCATGAGGTTGCCGCGTTAGAAGAAGCGGACATGTCGTTATAGCAGCGGATGACATTGGCTCCCGAATCGCCATAAGGGCTATAAAAATAAAGCAAGTCATAGCCGATGCTAAAATCGGCGGCATGATTCGTCAATTCCACGAAACGCGACCCATCGGAATTGATTTGCACGATGTTGCCGTTATACGTTTCGATGGCTGTCCAGCCGGCGTCTGTTAAATCCAAGTAATAATCTTGCAGCGTGAATAACGGGGCGCCGTTATCGACGATTTGCAAGAAGGAATTGCCATAATCGTCGCTTAATTCCTCGACGACGATGCTATCGCTATCATTAACAAAAAAGTCTTCGGGGTAAGGCAAGACATTACCGCAATATTGCTTCATGAGGCTTTTGGCCTCTTCGCTCCATTTGTAAGTGTAATCCTCTTTTTGAGAGGAAGACTCGTTGGAATCGTTTGATAGGTTGCAACCGCTTAGTCCTAAGGAGAGAAGGGAGGTGGCTATTAATGTGCTGGGGAATTTTTTCATGTTTGCGGGGCTCGCTTTCGTCCCCGTTCTTATATCGCATTTGATGGAAAAGTAAATCGTTTTTGTTTTTTCGGCGAGTGCAATATGGGCAAAATCAAAGAATGTTTTGAACCCTATTGTTAATGTCATTCAGCCGCATTTTAGTTGCAGCGAGTTAACGTTTTTAATTTTAGGAATGAGAAAATCCAGTAAGCATCGAAATTTTTTTAGTTAACACTTTGTTGCGTTTTAGTTGCAAACGATTTATTCGTGCATATAATTAATATTGATAGAGGTGATT
>CAVKTU010000185.1:0-2604 GCA_963659395.1 Holdemanella sp.
GCCTTAAAGACCTTGTTGGAGGATAAGCGCTACGACTATATTGAAACGGGATCGTTGGCGGGGATCACGAAAAAGAGCAAGAAAGCCGAGATTTTGATTCCCTCAGAAGAATACGCCGTGGAGATTTATCCGCTCGATTTCGAGGAATTTTTATGGGCGAATGGCGATACCTTCACCATGGATGTCATTAGGGAGCATTATCGAAACCTTAAGCCCTTCGGCAACAATCTCAATAAAGAAATAATGCGAAGGTTTCGGGAATATATGTGCGTTGGAGGGATGCCGCAGGCGGTGATAAATTTCATAACCGCCAAGGATTATGAAATGGTTGATTTCGCCAAGTGGGAAATCATCGAATTATATCGTAACGACATCAAGGAGCAGGAAGAGGAAAACAGCGAATACGTCGGGAACATTTTAGACAATATCCCCTCTGAGCTTTCGCAACACGACTTTTCTTCGTCTACCAACGAATTTCATCTCTTCCATATAGGGAAAAACGCCAGGCTAAGGGAATACAAGGGTCCTTTGCGGTGGCTTGATGAGGCGATGATTGTGAATCTGGCTCGTAATAGCCATGACCCTGGTTTGGCTTTAACCTTGAATTTGGACGATGAGAGATTCAAGTGCTACATGATGGACACCGGCTTATTGGTTAATCTTAGCTTTGGGGATGGCGCGTTCATCGAAAATGATTTTTATAACGCGATATTGGCCGATCGACTGCACGTTAACGAAGGGATGTTCGTCGAAAACGTCGTGGCCCAATGCCTTCGGACGAATGGGCATAAAATCGTTTATTACGTGGAATTTGATAAGCAAGGCAAGTTGACGATGGAAGTTGATTTCTTGATCAGAAAAGACCGGAAACTGATTCCAATAGATGCTAAATCTGGCAAAAGATATACCATTAAGTCCCTCGAAAAATTCAAAAAGAAATTCTCCAATAAAGTCGGCTTACAATATGTTTTGCATGAAGGTGATATCGAAAGAGAAAAAGAGATAATCTATTTCCCTTATTACATTGCCTCGGTTTTATGAAATCGCGTGGCGAAGAAAGACGAAGCGAATAACCGTTCGTTTTTTCGTAAGCAAATCAATAGATATGGGAATTGCAATGGGTTTTTCGATTTTCATCCGATTTGCGCTAACGGGCGATAATCTCATTAATCCTTCTAAAAATGGGCCGTTAGTTCTTTGTGCATTGCAATTTGCTCGTAAAAAGTTACCATTAGCGGGCAATGAAGAAAGAGAAGACGAACATAACCTCGCCCTTAACTTCGCGCCGGATTGAGGTCCTTTCCCATTATTACCGCATCGACTATGAGCGGAAATTGGTTTATGTCGACGTCCATTTCGAGAAGGCCGACGAATTGCTGGAGAACCATTATGGCCGCCGCGATTCATCGATGTTCAAGACGGAAGTGATCGAGAAGATCGCCGACGTCTATCCGAAGATTCCTTTTGACTACAAAACGAACATCGAATTCTATATCGACGATTACGAAGGCCATGAGCCAGCTGATTTGCTAAACCGCTTCAACGAGGCGCTTGAACTAAACAATTACCTCAGCCAAAAGGAGAAGCGGAAGAAATGGGTGCAAGCCGCTTTGCTTCTTGTGGCGGGCCTCGCCGTCTTGGCCTTCATGGGTTTTGGCACCATCAACCGTTGGTTTGGCGAGACGGGGAGCGAAACCTCCTCCTTATGGGTGGAGGTTCTGGATATCGTCGGCTGGGTTTTCATTTGGGAAGCCGTCACCGTCCTTTTCTTAGAGCCTAATAAGCTTCATTTGATGGGGATGAGGATCTTTTCCCGCACCAACGCGATATCTTTCTTCGCTAAAGGAAATGAGGAGCCTTTGGCTAGCGAAGACGCCAAGGGCATCGTCGCTAAGTGGGAGGACGAAGGGCAAGTGGCGAAAATCGGCAAAACCTCTTTGCTATTATCTTCGTCCGCTTTCATCGCCATCGGGATCGCGTCGATGTTCATCGTCATCTCTTCGGTAAGTGCCGCTTCGCTAACCCCTTATGAAATCGCCGGCACTTTGATCATCGGCGCTCTCTTCTTCTTAACCGATTTAGGGGCGGGAATCGCGGGGATATTGCGTTATGCCGATAAAGGAGGGAAGCATGCTTTCACGATTCCCTTCATGGTGCTTATCTTCATTCAATTATTGATTTACGTTTCGGTTTCCATCGTTTACGAAAGTTGGCGCTTTACCGCTCCCTCGATCCTCACCTTCCTTGCGCAGGGAGGTTATATCTTCGGAACGATCGTCGACGCCTTCCGCCATTCGCCAAGCAAGAAGAAATAGGGGACATTTTCCTTATTTCATATTTGGAAGAGCAAACTCTACCTCAGCCTTTTTTCTATGCTCGAGAGCCGAATGCCGTTATAGGGAAGATACCAAAAGGGGAAGAAGGCAAAAACGTTTCCATATGCCCCCGAATGTGTTAAAAACAATCAAATTAAGCGAGGTTTGCTTATCGATGTCAGAACATGTTTTTTTTCGTTAGGCGTTGGTTAAGCGACGACTTAATTTTCGAGTCGTGTAAAGTGTACCCCGGAAAGTGGACAACAAAATCAACACTTTCCCCATATCG
>CAVKTU010000186.1:0-2586 GCA_963659395.1 Holdemanella sp.
TTCGATATCCACTTGGACCTCATCGCCTTTTTCCAAATCCAAATAATTATCGGAATATAAATATTTGTAGTTGTCCGGGAAATGGATGAAGAGGGATTTGACGAATGATTTCGCTTTAATGGTCAGGATCGCTTGATGCTTGTTTTTCCTCTCCAAACGGTATTCGAAATCGTTTGGGAAGGCCAATCCGCGCCACATCCGCGGGGAATAAATCGTTTTTTGATTTTTTTCATCATCGCCATAAGACACGAAAAGATATTCGTCTATGGCGAATTCCCTGCCCTCCAATGGGCAATCGATTGTCTTTTCCGAAAGATTGTCGAAAGCGATTTCCTTTTCGTAAAGAAGCGTTCCGTCGATCTTCTTGACGCCGTATCTAAGAGAACCGGAGAACGGCTCATTGGTGGCGTTATCGAAGAATAGATGCGTCACCCCTTTCTCATCCAAATAGAAACTGGCCAAACGGGAAGCGAAGGATTTACGAAGGGCGTAATAAGCTTCCTTCGGTTCTAAATAATAATCGACCAATGACCAAGTGCCGCTCGGCCAAATGTCGTCGAACATCCAATTGAGGAAGGCGCCGCAAATGCCCTTATGGGCACGGGTGAATTCGCTTTCGCATTTAAGAGCTTCGGCATGGGCTAGCATCGCCTTTTTGATGAAATCGTGGAAACCCTTTACTTCGCCATAAAGATTCTCCGCGTAATAAAGCTCGCGGTGCGGGAAATCCATCAAAACGGCGGCATAGGGGTTTTCCATCAGGCGGTCCTTCCAGACCTCATCCATCGGCCATAGGTGCCTCTCACCGAAGATTTTCCGCATCGTCTCTTCGCTCGAAGGGCCCATAACCGCGCATTCGCTCTCGAAAGGGACGACCTTTTCGGCGACTTGCTCGCGGTAAGTGGCCATTCCTTTCTCCAAAGCCGTTTCGAAGGAGGAATGATGGCTGTCCCCGCTCATCCAATCATTGCCGATATCGGTATAGCTATGCGGCGATTGGCGGCGATAAGGCCTCGTGTCGTCTAGATTATAGACGGTGCCATATAAAAGCTGATTGACCAAAAAGTCGCCATGGGTAATGACGTTGCCATAAGTCCCCGTCTTTTCGTTCCCGCCACACCAATAAATAATCGAAGGGTGGTTGCGAAGGCGTTTAATCTGATATTCGACTTCCTCTAGAAGGTTATGCACGAAATCGGCGTCATCTTCGGGGATGTCGGCGCAAGCAAGGCAAACGTCTTGCCAAACCATGATGCCATGGCGATCGCAATAATCGTAGAAATAATCGCTCTCATAGCTGCCTCCGCCCCATACCCGCAAGATATTGACGTTCATCTTCAAAGCCAAAGAAAGCAATCTTTCGTATTTCTCTTCCTTCATTTCGCCAGTGAAGCATTCGGGAGGGACCCAATTGCTGCCTTTAAGGAAGATTTTCTTGCCGTTGATAAGGAAATCCATGCCTAGAGTGCCGTTTCCCTTGCCCTCTTCCAGCAAACCAACCTTTCGGAAGGCGAATTTGCCATGCTTTTCATCGACTTTTTTATTGCCGCGATATAGTTCCACGACGTAATCATAAAGCGGTTGCCCGCCATATCCTTGCGGCCACCACTTCTCGAAATCATCGTAATGGACGGCCAGGAAATTCTTCTTGCCCATGGCCTTCAATTCGTACGTTTCGAAATCTTTTTCGCCAGGATGCTTGGCCAACTTGATGACGAAGCGGTCATCGTCCTTGGGGGCGCCTTTCTTCAAAATGCTTCCGTCAAGGTCAAGGACGTCCTTGGTCGAATAATTCGTCTCAATGAAAAGATTAAGCCGCCCCTCATCGTCGCTCCGATAATAAACATCGGTGATTTGATAGGCGCTTTTGCTTTCCAAATAGACCTTCCCAGCCAATCCATAGGCGCAGATTTTCGGCGCCCAATCCCAGCCGAAATGGCATTGCGGCTTACGAAGGAAAATCCTCGGGACATTGAAGGTGGCGGCATAACCCGTCGTGTCGATCCGCTCAGCCGCCAAGATGGTGCTATGCATATGGACGGTCAGGACATTGCCTTTTTCCTTAAGTTGCTTGGAAACGTCAAAACGATATTCCAAGAAAGCGTTTTTCGTCGCGCCGATTTGCTCGCCGTTAAAATAGACGTCGGAAAAGAGATCAACACTTTCGAAGACGAGGGTTTGCGATGCTTCCTCAAAGGATTCCTCATCCACGTCGAAGCGACATTCGTAGACGAAATCCTCGCGTCCGATATAAGCGGCGTCCTTATAATTCTCCTCAACATAGGGGTTTTTAATAAGGCCAGCCCGATAGAAATCCATCGTGATGTCGCCTGGCACTTGCGCTTTCAAATCGTAATGGCCATTATGCAAAGACCATTCGGACAAATATTGACGTTTGCTCATGTACTTTCCACCAATCGCAACCATCTTAGTCGTTGCCGCCAGACGTAAATTGTTAAATAAAAGCGTGATTTTGCTTTTTAATAGCAAAGCCTAGGTGATAGAGCTTCTTTGGTGGCGGATCAAGCCGTCAAAAGGGTAACGAAACGCTCGATTTCCTCCTCGCTCATGCCGCCGTTAAGAAGG
>CAVKTU010000187.1:0-2573 GCA_963659395.1 Holdemanella sp.
TCCGCACTAAATGCAGTTTGGCTTGGACAAAATGCGATTTCTATTTAAATGAGCAGAGCTATAAAAAAACGCTTGCGCTAGCATACGCCCACGCGTATACTAATGCCCGCATGCGAAAAAAGCGTGTTGCGTGGTAGAGCCTTGGACGAAGGCTCGCTAAGCCACTGCATATTGTCATTTAGGAGGACAACATGGCAAAGAAAATCGTCAAAGTCCTAAAGATGGAACTCCCAGGCGGGGACGCCCATCCGGGACCGAAGCTTGCTAGCGCAGGCGTCGTCATGAACAAATTCTGCACGGACTTCAATGCGAAGACGGCAGACCGCAAAGGGCAGGTCGTTCCTGTCATCATCACCGCCTACGAAGATAAATCCTATAGCTTCGAGATCAAGACCTCTCCTGTGAGCGGCCTCATCCTCAAAGCAGCGGGACTTACCAAGGGATCTGGTGACCAAAAGAAGATCGTCGGTCATATCACCGATGCTCAATGCGAGGAAATCGCCAAATACAAGATGCCGGATCTTAACGCCAACGACATCGAAGCGGCCAAGAAAATCGTGGCCGGCAGCGCCCGTCAAATGGGCATCACGGTCGAGAAGTAGGAGGGGAAACGATGAAAAGAGCAAAAAAATACGTCGAAGCCTCCAAACTTGTCGATGCCAACAAGGAATATAGCTTCCAAGAAGCCGCTGAACTTCTTAAGAAAACCAATACGACCAAATTCGATGCCACCATCGATATCAGCTTCCGTCTTAACGTCAATCCGACCTTAGCCGATCAGCTTATCCGCGGAACCCTCGTCCTTCCGCATGGCAACGGCAAAACCAAGAAAATCCTCGCTCTTACTTCGGGGAAACAAGAAGAAGCGAAAGCGGCCGGTGCTGATTTCGTGGGCGCGAAGGATATGCTTGAGAAAATCCAAACCGAAAACTGGTTTGGCTTCGACATCATCGTCGCTACCCCGGATATGATGGGCGAACTTGGCAAGATGGGCCGTCTTCTCGGTCCGAAAGGCTTGATGCCTAACCCCAAGACCGGCACCGTCACCATGGCCATTGGCCAAGCGATCACCGAAATCAAAAAAGGCAAGATCAGCTATCGTGTTGACAAAGATGGGAATCTTAACATCAGCATCGCTCGTGTATCCTTCGATAACCAAGCGATCGTCGATAACCTCCAAACTGTTTGCGACGCTATCGTTAAATCCCGTCCTTCGACCGTCAAAGGGAATTACATCCTCACCGCGGTCGTCCATACCACCATGGGCCCTGGCATCAAACTTGCCTTCGCCTCCCGTAATTAACGGGCTCTCCATTGGAGTGAATCGCTTGTTATACCTAAGATAGCAACGGGCAAGTGCCTTAATACAACACGTTGCTGAGGTTACATTCGCATTCTCACTAGTTATATCAAGCTTCACATATAGTCGAAAAGAAAGGAGGAACACACGATGAACGAAAAAGCACTTCAGGCCAAAAAGGATGCCGTCAAGGAAATCTCCGAAGGCCTAAAGAACAACAAGGCTCTCGCGATTGTCAGCTATCAAGGCTTGACCGTGGCCGAGATGACCGAGCTCCGTCGCACCCTCGCTGAGAAGAAGGGGACTGTCGCCGTTTATAAGAACACGATGGTTCGCCGCGCCCTCAAAGAGAACAACATCGAAGGACTCGAACCTTATCTCGAAGGGCCTAATGCCTTCGTCTTCTCAGAAGACACGACATCTGGCGCGAAGATTCTCTACAAGTTCAGCCGTTATCATGAGGCTCTTGTCCTCAAAGGCGGCCTTGTGGAAGGGACGATCGTCGATGCCGCCGGTTTGAAAGAAGTGGCGAAGCTCCCAACCAAGGAGCAATTGCTCTCGATGTTCTGCATGGTTCTGAACGAACCCGTCGCTGGCTTTGCCCGCGTCGTCAAGTCGATTGCCGATAAGGATGCGCCAGAGGCCGTTGCCTCGGCAGCCAATTAATCTAGGAGGATAAAACAATGGCTGAAAAGTTAACCAATGAACAAATCATTGACACCCTCAAACAAATGACCGCCCTTGAGCTCTCCGCTCTTGTGAAGGAAGTCGAAAAAGAGTTCGGCGTCACCGCCGCCGCTCCAGTTGCCGCCGCTGCTCCGGCGGAAGAGGAAGGACCAGTTAAGAAGGGACCGACCGAGGTTTCTCTCTTCCTCAAAGGCCTTGGCTCGGCTGGCAAAGTCGCCGTTATCAAAGTTGTCCAAACCATCACCGGCCTTGGACTTATGGATGCCAAGAAACTCGTTGATCAAGCCCCTGTGGCCATCAAAGAGAAAATCAGCCCCGTCGAAGCGGAAGCTTATAAGAAGACCCTTGTCGACGCCGGTTGCGAAGTCGAAATCAAATAATTTCGAACTCTCTCGTCTTAACCCTGCCCATGGACCCGTCATTTGTGGGTAGGGTTTTGGCGCTTATGGAGGAATCAACGTGGGTCAATACTTCGACAACAACGAAGCGCTCGCTCATAAAGACATTACGATTCGCTTCTCTTTATTAGGGAAGGAATACGCCCTCCAAAGCGACAATGGGGTTTTCTCCAAAGACGGTTTAGACG
>CAVKTU010000188.1:0-2555 GCA_963659395.1 Holdemanella sp.
GATCGGAAATGACGAATGGTGTCGATGGTATAGCTTATTTCGTCATCGTTCTTATCCATCTCATAGCGCGAAATGGAGAAAGCGGGATTGTTTTCTTCCTTGAGAGCGGCTTCTAACATCGATAAACGGTCGCTTTCGGTTTCTTGCGTCTCTTTCCAGCGCGGCTTTTTGGCCGGCACGAAAACGACGGGCGCGGAAAGCTCTTCCTTAGCCGCCCTGGCGATACGCAAATGACCATTATGCAGCGGATCGAAGCTGCCGCCGAAGATGATGAATCCCATATCAATTAACGAGGCAAGACGATTCTCTGCTTCTTTTTCTCATTGGGTCGATAAATCGTTAAGATATGCCCCAAACGATTGACCGGCTCGGCTTTAAGAAGCGCGCAAAGCTCCTCTAGAAATTCATCAGGCGTCTTCGAAGCGTTTGGCAGAACCTTTATCTTGATGAGCTCATGGGCTTCTAACGCGTTATTGGCCGCTTCAAGGAATTTCGTATCGGCTTCGCCTTTGCCTAAGATAAGCGAAGGCGAGATGGTGTTGGCTAAACTTCTTAAATATGCGCGGTTTTTAGTGGATAGGCTCATTATTTCTCCTTTTTCTTCCCAAGAACGACTTTCGGACGCGTGACGTAGGCGCCGATGCCTTTGGGAACATATAGATGGTAAATCTCCCCTTCTTGCCCCTCGACGCTGACCCAGCCTAAGCCGGCGATGCCGAAGTCGCGGGTCTCGTTCTTGTCGAAGGCGAATTCGAAAGCGTCAAAATCCTTGTTGGAATGAAGATAAGGCAAGCGCGGCTTAAGCACCTTCTTTTCGATGTATTTGTCGAAGAGGGCGTTGATATCCCGTTTGGGGAAGATCTTCTTGATATCGACTTTTTGGGCGAAATAGCAGACGGATGGCGCGCTTTTGCGGCTTCCTTTGACGAAATCCAGATGGCCTAATAAGCCAATGAAGAGGCTGCCTCTTCTCTCTAGGCGATAACGGACCGCCTTCACGGGCTCGCCTTCTAGCAAAAGCACTTCCTTGGGGGTTTCCTTATGACCAAAGATGCTGTTGTCGTTAGGGAAGCCGGGGACATTGAAAAGGCTGGAAGCGCGGTCAAGGGGTATTTCCATCGCCTGGATGCCGCTTCGCTTATAAAGGAGGCTTGCAATGGCGCGCCCCGAGTCGTTTTTATAAGACAAAAGGAAGGCGTTGATGAACGCCGATTTGCCGCTTTTGGCGGCGCCGATAAGATAGACGTTATGCTTCTTCCTTCGTTTATTCATCTCTTTGACGATCATGGAGATGTCGCTATTGAGGCTGATGGACGCCAAAAAGACATCATCGGAGGTCACCGAATGGATGCCGTTGACATGGAATTGGTGAGCGATATAGTCCTTGAGGGCGCCTTCATCGGCGTTGGGAGGCAATAAATCGCGCTTATTGGCCAAAACGAGGATCTTTTCGCCGTCGATGGCTTTGGCTACCCGCTCGATGAAAGAGGCTTCGAAGGAGAAGACGTCGATTATATATAGGAAAAGGGCCTTTTCCTCTTTGGCCGATTCGACGATGGAGAAAAGGGCGTCGGAAACCTCTTCGCGGGAAGGGTTCTCGTTCCAATTGGCCTCTTTGTAGCAAGAGGAGCACAAAAAGGATTCCTGTCCCTCGAGTTTGGCGGTTTCGGGGGAGAGATAGCCTTCGCCTAAGGGATCTTCGCTTTGTAATGGCGCGCCGCAGCGTAGGCAGCGCCGCACTTTCTTGATCTCGCTCATACTTTCTCCTCTATAAGGATATCATAAGGCATTTTATCTATCTTCTCGCGCTTCTTTTTTTCGAAAAAGCGGTTTATTCGGGTAAAAAAGGGCTCTTCTTTCACCAAGGGGTCGGTCAAAACAAAGAAAATGCCAGCGCGTTTGGCCGCTTTTAGGTCGGTAAGAAGCTGATCGCCGATTAAGGCCACCTCCTCTTTTTTCCAACCTTCTTTTTTTAGGAGCTTTTTCAAACGGAAGGAAAAGGGCTTCATCATCATCGGGAAATACCTGACTCCCCATCGCCAAGCGAAGGCCTTGACGCGATGTCCTTGGCCATTGGACGCCAAAGCGAAGGCGAAGCCCTCGCTTTCGCACTCCTCTTTCAATTTCTTCGCCATCTCCTCGCGGTCAGAGAAGGTCTCGTAAAAGGAAGCGATGGTATTGTCGAGATCGAATAAAAGAACCTTGATGCCGGCTTTCTTCAATATTTCGTACGGCAAGCGGTAGGCGCTATGGGCGCGGAGATCGGGTGTCATCTTCATTATTTGTTTTCGTCGTTCCCCATCAATTCGTCAAAAAGGGAGATCTGCTCGAAATTGCTTTGCGTCGCCTTCGGTTCGTCTTCTATCTCTTCTTCCTTCTCTTCGACGCGGATGGGATAAGAATGCAAGGAATCGTCGATTAATAAGGAATCGCTTTCGGAGAAAGTCTGGATTTTGCCTTTGGCAGAAAGGAAATCACCGCGTTTGGCATACAATTCGACCGGAGTGGCGTTGAAATCCTCCCAAACGGCATCGACGCGCGAGCCGTCTAGCAAG
>CAVKTU010000189.1:0-2547 GCA_963659395.1 Holdemanella sp.
GTCGTGGGGCGGCTCAATGAGCAGCATTTATTCTATTTGGCTTCCCGCGGCATCCCTTTGTCTTTGGCCAAGAGGCTGATTGCGTTGGGGTATTTGAAGCCGATTGAGGATTATTTCGACAGCGAAGATATCAAAAAAAGAATCGATGCCGCGATTGAAAGGGGCTTTTTAGATGTTCGACCTTAAGAAGGTTCGGAATGATTTTCCGATGTTACGCGACGGCATCACGATGCAAGGGAAGCCGTTAGTGTGGCTCGATAACGCCTCCACGACTTTCAAACCCGATGCCGTTATGAAGGCGGTTCATCAATATGACGCCACTTTAGGGGCCAATTCCCATCGCGGGGATTATGACCTTTGTTATTTCGTCGATCAGAAAATCGCTGCTACGAGACGCAAAGTGGCCTCTTTTATCGGAGCTAAAGAAGAAGAGATCGTCTTTACGTCAGGGACGACCATGTCCTTGAACCTCGTGGCTTTTGGCTATGGCTTGAAATACCTGAAGGAAGGCGACGAGATCCTATTGACGGAAGCGGAGCACGCCTCCAATGTCTTGCCGTGGTTCAAAGTCGCGGAAATGACGGGCGCCGTTATCCGCTATATTCCCTTAGACGAAAAGGGAAGGCTCACGGCCGAGAATTTGCAGGCGACCATAACTGACAAAACAAAGATTGTGGCGGTAGCTATGGTAACGAATGTATTGGCTTATGTTGCTCCCGCTAAGGAATTGGCGGCGATATGTCACGAATATGGCGCTTTGTTGGTTCTAGATGGCGCGCAGACGGTGCCTCACATCCCCTTGGACGTCAAAGATCTAGATTGTGATTTCTTGGCTTTTAGCGGCCATAAAATGTGCGGCCCGACGGGTATCGGCTGCTTATACGGCAAATATGAATTGCTCAAGATGACCGATCCTTTCATGACGGGAGGCGGAATGAATGCCAAATTCGATATGTGCGGACAGGTCGGTTTTTTGGAGCCGCCTTTGAAATTTGAAGCGGGAACGCAAAACATCGAAGGGATTTTCGGTTTAGGAGCCGCGATTGATTATTTAGAGAATATCGGGATGGAGAATATCGACGCCTACGAAAGGGAATTGAAGCGATATGCGGTTAATGAGCTTAGGAAAACCGACAACGCGATTATCTATAATCCCGATAGCGAAGGGGCAATCGTCACCTTCAACATCAAAGACGTTTTCGCCCAAGACGCCGCTACCTTCCTCAATAGTCGTGGCATCGCTTGTCGAAGTGGCCAACATTGTGCCAAGATCCTTACCGACTTCTTAGGGACGCCGGCGACCGTCCGCGCGAGTTTCTATTTCTATACCACCTTTGAAGAGATCGATAAATTGGTTGATGCTGTGAAGCACGGAAAGGAATTCCTCGATGCCTATTTTTGAAATAACCCCGCAAATCATGCGTGAAATCATCATGGATCACTATTCTTCGCCTCGCCATAAAGGAAAGCCCGACAATGAGAAAGAATATGTTTCCGTTCATACCGACAGCGTCAATTGCATCGATTCTTTTGATGTCTATTTGAAATATCAAAACGATAAAGTCGTCGACGCTAGGTGGGAAGGCGTCGCTTGTACTATTTCCAGCGCTTCGACGGACATTATGTGCGACCGTCTTATCGGCATGGATGCCAAAAAAGGTTTATATCTCATCGAGCAATACCTTCTGATGATTTCCGAGAAACCGTTCGATGAAACGGTGCTTGACGAGGCCATCGTTTTCATAAATACCGGCAAACAAGCTGCCCGAATCCATTGTGCCACGATGGGATGGGACGCCATGCGCGAATTGTTGCTTAAGGAGGAGAGCCATGAGCATTAACGACAGCGATGTCTCTTTCTTAAACGACGACTATAAGTACGATTTTAAGACCGATCAGAAGAGCTTATATAGCACCGGCAAAGGGCTTAATGAGCAAGTCGTTCGCGAAATCTCCAAGATAAAAGGGGAGCCGGAATGGATGCTCGAATATCGTTTGAAGGCGCTAAAGGCCTTTTCGAAGATGCCCTTGCCTTCTTACGGCCCCGATCTTTCGTTTTTGGACTTTGACAGCTATACCTATTACACCAAAGTGGCCCAAGCGGAAGCGCAGTCTTGGGATGAGGTCCCTCATGCCGTCAAGGAGACCTTTAGCAAATTGGGCATTCCCGAAGCCGAGCAGAAATTCCTTTCGGGCGTTACCACGCAATATGAATCGGAAGTGGTTTATCACAACATGCTCGAGGAAGTGGAGAAGAAAGGCGTCATCTTCCTTTCGACCGATATGGGGCTTAAATTGTTCCCCGATTTGTTCAGGAAATATTTCGGTTCGGTCGTCCCTTTCACCGACAACAAATTCGCCGCCCTTAATGGGGCCGTCTGGAGCGGCGGTTCCTTTATTTATGTGCCTAAGGGGGTGCATTTAGAGAAGCCTTTACAGTCTTATTTCCGCATCAATAACGAAAAAAGCGGACAGTTCGAGCGTTCTTTGATTATTTGCGACGAAGATTCGTCCATCAATTATGTCGAAGGATGCACGGCTCCGATA
>CAVKTU010000190.1:0-474 GCA_963659395.1 Holdemanella sp.
ATTTTAACCATCTCCAAGTTTATATGCAAAGTAATTTGGGCGAAATCGCTATAAATTTTCTTTTTTTCGCCCGCATTCAGTTATTTGACAATTCTTCATTTATGAACTATTGTTTTTAATTATTTTTACGTTAATATCAGTACTTTTCCTATTTTAATAGACGCAAATGCAATGATAAAAAACAGGATAAAACAATATACGGGCGAAATCGCTATTTTTTCGTCTTTTTCGCCCAGTTTATTTTTTGCAATCGTTGCTCCCGTTTTGGATGGTATTTATAAGGAAATCGCTTTTCTAGGTTTCCTTGCTTCTTTGTTTCTATTGATTTTTCGTGTCGAATGTTTCGGTGCAATTGAAAAAGCAACGATTTTAAAGAAAGCGCCCTCAAAGCCAAATATTATGGACGTCTTCATTTCATTCGTTTGTTAGATGAGTGATTACTTGCGTAAATCCAAATGCCGAAGAGGGTGGCTT
>CAVKTU010000190.1:484-2535 GCA_963659395.1 Holdemanella sp.
GGGTGGCTTACCATAGAGCTTTGGATAGCAAAACCAACAAAATGGCAAAGAAAAAACCAACAAAACGGCAAAGAAAAAAACAACAAAATGGCAAATAATGTTGCAGAATAGACGCGTTGAAAACTGCATACGGGGGAAGCGGCCGCTTTTTTAAGCATCAGCGATCCTAGAATGGCTAGGATTGATAAAAGGGCTGGGCAAGGAAACTTCTATGGCCGTTCCGACTGCGATCGATTGAATTAAAGCGTTGTCGGTTGCGAGGGGCGAAGAGATGGTCAAATAGTGGCCAGCCTACAACAATGATTTGCTTTTTGTCGATAATGCCAGGTTCTTGCTGTCCTTATCGATGTCTGAAATCCTTTTTCTATACACCTCATTGCATGTGGGTGAGCGCTTCTAAGCGTTGGTTATGCTTCGTCAAAGCGGCAGTGTGGCAAAATATGGTTTATTTCTAGAAATATTTTTACCTTATAAAAGAGAATCGATTATCTAAAAACGGAGTCGTAGATATATATCGGCAACCACAAACGCTGTCACGCTTGACCGCGCTCAAGAACTGGTTTTCGCAAAACCTTTGATGCATTATGGCGCAAAAGGCTTAGCTTTAAGATCGAAGACGTCTCTTAAAGGAGTTTCATAAATACCGGCTTGGCAATGATCATATTGTTTTCGATTTCGTCTTGGCCCTTTCGGCGTCTTGTAATTTGACATTGACAATGGTGAAATAATCATCGAATAACGCTTCCTAAAGCGGCGGGGGGACGATCATGGCTAGACAAGACGAGACGATTTTGATCGCGTTTGACTATTTGCTTAACTATACCGACGAAGAGCATAAGAGCAGCGCCACCGACATCAACGAATACGCATTAGAAGCCTATGGGGTCTCCATCGATCGCCGATGCGTCAACCGCTTTTTGGCGAGGCTTAAGGCGCTTTGCGACGCCTATCCTGATAGATTCCCCTTCGTCTTGCAAAGCAACGACAAGCAAAGGCCCCGTTATTACATCGAGCAGAAATATTTCTCCAAGGATGATATCGTGGCGATCGCCTCCGCCATCAAGGATACCTTCCAAATCGACCAAGAAACCTCCAAAGAACTGATCGAGAATTTCGTCGACGTCGTGACGAGCCGCTACCAAAAGGCAGAAATCATGGGCATCTTGGCCTCTGAACCCATCAAGGGCGGCAAAATCTCCGCCGAGATGGCCAAGAAAGTCCGTCAGATTAATCAAGCAATCACGGAGAAAAGAAGGATCGAATACGTTCTTGTCGGCGATGAGGCGACCATCTATAAGGATTATTTCTATAAGATCTTTTACGCGGCCGAAGAGCCAATCGCCATCATCTTGCGGGATGGCCAGCTTATCTCCGAGAGGATTAACGAATTAAACATCTTGCGATTAGGGGAGCGTTGGTATGACGATCCGCGTTGTCGCTTCCGCATCAGCAACCTCTATCGGGGGAGATATCGTAATCCCGACGAGGAGATAAGGATGGTGCGCGTTCCGGTGGCTGACCGGCTTATGACGCAAGAATGCTTGTTTAGCTTCGAAAACGATCCACATAAGATTGAGCTCGTCCAGAGCCTTTACGACAAATTCTTTCATACGTCATTGGAATATGAGGTGGGTGAGGATGGCTATTGCCATGCCCAAATCAGAACCAAAATCGATGAATTCTTGATGTGGGCCAGCCAATATGATGTAGCCAAATTGATCAAGGTGACGGGGAACGAAGAGGTCTTGAAAGGGATGGAAACGTATTACAAAGAGATATTGGCCCGCAATAATTTGGATCAATATAGGATAACGTGGTGCGATAAGAAGCCCGTTCTTCGTCAAGCAGAGTGGCGAGTGAAGGACAAATGAAAACGGCGTTTTATACGCCATCGCGATAACTTTCTCGAGAGACCGGAATCGTAATAAAGCTTAGGCAATCTTAAGGCGCTTGGAATCGGCGCCTTTTTTCGCACGTATCTGGCCCTTTTTTGTTTGGCTCTTTAAACTCTGAGTTGGTATTAGTTGGTATTTTGAAAATCGACTGGCCAA
>CAVKTU010000191.1:0-2486 GCA_963659395.1 Holdemanella sp.
GCTTTAACAGTTTTGATACATTTGGGGTATCTAGCTTACGACGAGGAGAATGAATCGTGCTATATCCCAAATTATGAGATCAAAGAAGAATTTGTGACGGCTCTCGATAAACTGAATTGGACGGAAATATATAATCCGATAAGCGGTTCGATGCGGCTTTATAACGAAACTTTGAAAGGTAACGTCGCCTTCATTAACGACGTGCTAGATAAAAACCACAAGGAATTGGCGGGTCCATTCAACAAAAACAAAGAGGATGTTTTGGGGATAATCGTCGAGATTTCTTATTACAACGTCCAAAAATACTACATCGTAAGAAAAGAAGATACTTCGGCATTGGGAAGAAGCGATATATCCTTTATTCCTAAAGACGCCACTCACATCCCGTTTATTATTGAATTAAAGGTTGATTCCACGCCGGAAGAGGCCATTTCCCAAATAAAAAAGAAAGAATACTTCAATTCTCTTGGCGATTATGTCGGAAAGGTGCTTCTTTTAGGAATCAACTATGATTCGAAGACTTTGAAACATACTTCTAAAGTGGAAATCACCGATCGCTAAAGGCATGCCAAACGACTTGACACTCCTTAAATAGCGGGCTTTGTGCGGAAACCTTTTGGACTATTTGGGATACTTGCTTTTGTTTCTCGCTTCGCTTGCAATAATAGAAAACGCAAAAATATTTAAACTCCAAAGAAACGATTGAAGTATATGGAAAACAAAGAATTCGAGGATTTGCTCCCGCTTATTGTGGCTAATACCGTTTCAATCATTATCAAGCAAACGGGGTGAAAGGAAGATTATGCATTAGAAAGATTCATATCTTCAAAAGCCTACAAAGAATTAGAAAGTGAAAAGACGAAGGTGTGGCATTTGAGCCCTTTTATGCTAGCTACGCTTTTTCAAGAGGGCATGGAGGGGCGTTTGTTATGGCCAGAGGTTTTCTAGAAAGCAAGACGCTTGAATTTAAAACGTATTGCTTTGGGGCTTATAAAAGCAAATACGGGATGAATGGGAGGGAATGCCTCGCTTTGTTCAAAAAATACAAGGTATTTTCCTATCTTGATGGCTTTTATGACGCCTTGCATACGACGAGCATGGAATAAGTTCTTGATGATAACGATATATATATCAAGGCGAGAAGAAAAAGCGAATAATGCAAAAGCGAGCCTTATAGGTTATTAGTGAATGGCTGATCAAAGGGATCGGATTCTAAGAATCTTTTCAGCAAGAATGCTGTAAAGCGCGGTAATGTCAGAATGCTATCTGAATAGCCGATGTTGGCGTTAGCGAACTTTATTCCGTGCTGAATGCCATTTTCCTCGCCTATTATCCTTTTTAAGGATTTCGTTTTGCCTTGTTTCGCCTTTACTTCTAGTGGGAGGATTTCATTTTTGTGACGAATAATAAAATCTAATTCGATGGTCGAGTCCTCGTTGCGATAAAAATGCAAATTGTAGCCTTGTCTCGTTAATTCCATCGCCATCACCGATTCATAAATGGCGCCGTTATATATCGCCATGTTTTGGTTAATCCTTAAATCTTTTTGCGCTTCGTCATCTAAGGAGGCGATAAGCAAAGAGGGGTCGGAATAATACATTCTGAAATTGTTTTCTTCCTCATTTCCATTTAATGGCAACGATAGACGGCAATTGTTGGCCGTTAAGACCACCCCCGCGTTCTTAAGCCGTTCGCTGATGCCATAATATTCGCTGAATCTAGCTCCGTGTTGCAATTTCGCAAATTGAAATTTGTGATTGTCTTTGGCTAATTGCGACGTCACCGAACGGAACATTCTTTGCGCTCTAATGAGGTCGATGGCGGTCAAATATTTGGAAATGTCATCGACGTAATCGTTATATAGCAGTCGCTGTAATTTTAGAATTCGGCTGAAATTTCGATTGTTGGAGAGATAGTTGGAAATTATTTTCGGGTAACCGCCGAGAATGACATAATCAGTATATAATTCGTTCAATTTGTTGAAATACAGATTGTCTAGCGGTCTCTTTTCTTTCATGCATTGCAAGCAATATTCCGCTGGCTGTTCGTCATAGCCTAAGGCATAGAGGAATTCTTCGAAATCTAGTGGATACATGTAATATTCTTCTTTGAATCCGACTGATACGCTAGAAATCGCGTTGACGTTTACTCCTAGGGCTGAGCCAGAGCAAATAACGTCATAGCGGCCATCAAGCTTAAAGAATTTAAGCGACGTCGTGGCATTCATGCATTCTTGAATCTCGTCAAAAAGAATCAGCGTGTTGTGCGGTTCAAATACGAAATCAGGGTTGGCAAAGGAGATTTTTCTTATGATTTCATCGACGTCAAAAGAAGAAAAAATCAGCTTGTATTGAGGATTTTCGATAAAATTTATTTCGATGAAATGGCGATAAGAACGGCCGAATTCACGTATGGATGTTGTTTTTCCGATCTGCCTCGCTCCATAGATTATCAGCGGATTGCGATCGGGGTCGCTTTTCCATTTC
>CAVKTU010000192.1:0-2476 GCA_963659395.1 Holdemanella sp.
GTGATGCCGACTGGCACCGCCAATAAGGAAAGGCCGATGAGGCTAAACAAGAAGACGTGAAAAGCGCCGCGCATCCGGTAATAGAAGCGCTTATGTCCGGTTTTCTCTAGTTTGTTCTTCATTTTCTTGCCTCCTATTTCTTCATGATGGCGCGAAGCTTCGCGCTATGGGAACGGTTGTTGTTGCTTAATTCGTCCTCGCTAGGGACGATGGGCTTCTTGGTGAGATCTAGATAGGGAGCCTCCCCTATCTCTTCGGGTTTTAGATAGATATCATTGCGGTTTCCTTCAATCCTCGTGAGGCTATGGAAGGCCCGTTTGACGAGGCGGTCCTCTAAGCTATGGAAGGTGATGATGGCGATGCGGCCTTCTTTTTTTAGGACGCTAGGGAATTTCGTTAGAAGGGTTTCTAGATTGGACAATTCCCCATTGGTCTCGATCCGAAGGGCTTGGAAGATCTGCTTAGCGGGATGGCCTTTCTTATTGAGGCTGGAAGCCGGCTTGGCCCGTTTGATGATGTCGACTAATTCATAAGTCGTCTCGATGGGCTTCTTAGCCCTTTCCTTGACGATAAGGCTAGCGACCCTTCCCGCATCCTTATCCTCGCCATAGAGGCGAAAGATCTTGGCCAATTGCTCGTAACTATAGGTGTTGACGATTATTTTGGCGCTTAAGGGATCATCCTTATCCATCCGCATGTCGAGAGGAGCGTCGTATTTGTAGCTAAATCCCCTCTCCCCTTCGTCGAATTGGGGGGAGCTGACCCCCAAATCGGCGGTGATGCCGTCCACTTCCTTGACGCCTAAGGCGGCCAATTCTTCGGCGAATGAGGCGAAATTGGCGTGGATGATGGTGAAATTGCTTCCGATGGCCTTTAGTTTGTCCTTCGATTCTTCAATCGCCTCGGAATCGAGGTCGAAGCAATATAGATGGCCATGCGGGATCCTTTTAAGGATGGCGCTGGATGTGCCCGCTCTCCCTAAGGTCAAATCGACATAGACGCCATCTTCTTTAAGGGCGAGCAAATCGATGGTTTCGTGGAGGAGCACGCTTTGATGGAGGCTCATAATTTCTCCTCCAAGCGGGCCAAGGAATCGGCGATATCTTCGTAAGTTCCGTTTTGGGATTCCAGATAAGCCTCATATTTGGAACGATCGAAGATCTCGAGATGATCTAAGGCGCCAAGCACCACCACCTCTTCGCCTATCCCATATCGCTTCTTGATGTCGGTGGGGATATTGATGCGGCCATGGGAATCGACATCGAGGGGAATGACGCTTCCCGCCGCCAGGCGGATGAAGTTCCTCGCTTTGCTATCGAAGTAGGACAACCCTTCTAATTTAGCCATGAAGGCAGAGAAGGATTCTTCGGTATATAAGGCGAGCGCGTCTTCAAAACCTCTAAGCATATAGAGTCTGGAAGGCATCTCTCCCATAAGCTTCGAAGGCAAAAGGAGCCGGTTCTTGGCATCTAGGGTTCTTTCATAGGTTCCAAAAAACTTTCCCACTTTTTCCCACCTCGCTTATTTAATCTACCATCCATCCAGGTAGCGCGCAAGGGAAAGAAGAAGGAAAAGTAAAAATTTGTAAAGGGGGGCGTTAAGGCCGATGCCATGTTGGAAAAAAGGTATTTGCTTAGGTTTCTTCGTACAAAAAGAAGTTAATAGCGTATTAACTCCAATATATGCTCACGCCAGAAAATAAGGATAGAACAAAGGAACGAATGAGGAACGTAGTAAAATAACCTTCGGAAAGCTATTTGCGAAAGGAGAAAGGGTGCTTATGAAACCGATCGTTGCCGTAATAGGAGATGCGCTTATTGACAAGGACGATGAGGAATACGAACTAGGAATGGAAATCGGCAAGGCCTTAGTCGATGCCGGATACCGCGTTCAAACGGGTGGGTTAGGCGGAATCATGGAGGCTACGTTCAAAGGAGCGAAGGAATCGACGAAATACGAATACGGCGACACCATCGCCATCTTGCCTGGGACAGACGCCTCTGAAGCAAATGAATACGCCGATATTAAAGTGGCCACCGGCCTTGACCTTATGAGAGCGAAGCAAGTCGTCGACGCCTACGCCGTCATCGCCATCGGAGGAGGAGCCGGAACTTTATCGGAAATCGCCACCGCTTGGTCGATGTATAAATTGATCGTCGCACGGGACAAAAGAGGGTGGTCAAAGAAATTGGCGGGCACCAAAGTCGACGGAAGATGCCGTTATGAGGAACTACCGAATGACAAGATATATCCCTTCGAAACCGCCGACGAAGCGATAAACCTTATAAAGGAATTGGGTGAAAAATACCAAAAACAATATCACGGAATCAAATGGAGGAAATAAATAGGCGTGCCAAGGTGACCGCGGTCATCAATTGACATGAACCTATAACGCTCTGGATTAAGAACGAACGAGAAGCCACGTAAGCTCTTCGTCCCGATGCGTAAAATCACCGAAGCTCGCTAAATATAGCTC
>CAVKTU010000193.1:0-2439 GCA_963659395.1 Holdemanella sp.
ACATTAGAAACATACGGTCCGACGAATTGATGGACAACAATACGATCAGACGTGCGATGAGTTCAAGCGCATCGGACATCCTAAGGGCGTCCGAAAGCGAGTTGCAAAATCTAAAATTCAATGATTTGTTCAGTTATTTTTCCGCGAACGGAATACATCCGAGATATGAAAAATCGTTTTTTGAGAGCTTTGGTTTATTAACAGGTGAGGGGAAATTTAACAAAGTCGCTTATTTATTGAGTGATAACAACACCATTTCTTTAAAAATCGTAAGGTTCTCTGGAACCGATAAAACCGCCATGTCGGAAAGAACAGATTATGGCAATCGCTCCTTACTGACTGGGACGAGGGATATTTTGAATTATGTAAGAGGCCTTAACGTAACAAAAGTCGATTTATCTAGCGGAATAAGGGTCGAAATGAATCTTTTCGACGTCGAGTCGTTTAAGGAGGCTTGGATTAATGCCGTGGTTCACAATGATTGGATTCATATGCTCCCTCCCTCCGTTTTTATTTATGACGACAGAATTGAGGTGTTTTCCTATGGCCAAATTCCGTTTAGATTATCGCTCGATCAATTTTACAGCGGGCTAAGCATGCCCGTTAACGAGGCATTGTTTAGAATCTTTTCTATTTCTGACTTCGCCGAACAAAGCGGTCATGGGATACCTATTATAGTAAGCAAATACACGAAAAAGGCTTTTAATATATCAAATGCGACGATTTTAGTGACATTGCCGTTTGCGTTTGTGCCGGATAGCGTATTGGTCAGAAAAGCTAAAGAAAGAGAATCCGTTAAGCTCAAAGAGACCCATAAGAAAGTCTTAGATTATCTTTCAAATAATCCCTATTCTAATCTTAAAGAAGCGGCCAAATACACCGAATTAAGCGTTGGTGGCGTCAAAAAGATAGTCGCTTCTTTGCAAGAAGGTGGGTTTATCAAGCGCGCAGGCCCGAAGAAAGGCGGTCATTGGTCAAGCGCGACGTGTGAAAAAGCAACGAGGAACGATTTGAATAAACGAAAAGGAAAACAATATATGCCCTTGTTAAAACATATGATAAAAATCACGGCTTTAATGGAAGAAGACATCGCGGCGTGTTTGCGAATATACAACTATTACATCAAGAACACTTGCTTCACCCTCGAAGAGGATGAGCTGGATCTAGCCTCTTTTAGCCAACGCTGTAACGGCATCGCCAAAAGGTATCCCTTCATCGTGACGAAAAACGAAAAAGGGGAGGTTTTAGGCTATGCATATCTTGATACATTCAATGAGCGGAGCGCTTACAGACAAACAGCCGACCTTTCGATTTACGTTGACCCCGAACACCTCCATGAGCATGTCGGCGGGATGCTTCTAGAAGAGATAGAGAAGCTCGCCAAGGAAAGGGGGATAACGAATATCATCTCGATTATAACCAGCGAGAATGAGAATTCCCTTCGTTTCCATTTGCATAACGGTTTCCTCCTTGAAGGGACGATCCACGATGTGGCCTTCAAATTGGGGAAGCATATCAGCGTTCATTATCTAAGGAAAAGCCTTTTGGGCTGATTGCGTTAAACACCAAAGGAAATCCATCGGCTTTTGTGCGTTTAGAACGTTTTAAACGCGATGAATTAAGCGAAAGGAAAAAGCGCATTTGACAACTATGGTATAATCGCAATCAAAGGGAGAGAAGAGATGACTAACGAGACATTGGAAACGATCAGAAAAAGGCGCAGCGTTCGTAAGTTCCTAAACAAAAAGGTCCCGACCGAATTGTTAGACGCCGTCTTAGAGGCTGGGCTTTACGCCCCTAGCGGCATGGGAAGACAATCGCCGATTCTTGTTTTGGTCGATTCCGACGCTTATCAGCAGAAGATCTCTCACCTCAATGCCCAAGTGATGGGCAAGGACATCGATCCGTTTTATGGCGCCCCTCATTACATTCTTGTGTTAGCCGAAGGAAGTGTCGGCACCTTCGTGGAGGATGGCTCTTGCGCCTTGGAGAACATGATGCTAGCGGCCTCCTCCTTGGGCTTAGGCAGCGTTTGGATCAACCGCGAACGGGAGATTTTCGATAGCGAGGAGGGCAAGGGGCTCTTGCAAGAATGGGGGCTATCAACCTCTTTACGTGGCGTTGGCGCGCTCGCTATCGGATACCCTTTCTCTCTTCCTTCCGAAGCGGCCCCGCGGAAAGAAGGGCGCGTCGTCAAAATCTAAGATGGAAGAGCCTTTAGAAACATCGCCAACCAGGAAAAAGATCAAGATCCCTAGCGAAATCGCCTATTTTTTGGCGCTCATTTTTCTTTCCTTAAGCGTGGCGATGATGACGGCGGCCGATTTCGGGATCTCGATGATCGTGGCCCCGGCTTATCTGCTTAGCCTCAAAAGTGGTTTCCTTAGCTTCGGCCAAGCTGAATACATCGTTCAGGCGGTTTTGTTGTTGTTATTATGC
>CAVKTU010000194.1:0-2435 GCA_963659395.1 Holdemanella sp.
ACCAAAGTCCGTTCCATCCTCGAAAAGAACCTCGACGACTATAAAAATAACCTCCTCGTCAAGAAGATCCACGAATGGATCGTCGAGAACGCCGGCAAAAAGGCGCCCGCAGCCAAAGCCGAAAAACCCGCCAAATAACCCATCTTCCGATTCTAGGGCGTGCGCGGCGCGCCCTTTTTTGTCCCAAAGCACCTATATTAATAATATGACGTGCGGGAACGCATAGTCTTTTAGCACTCAATACTTGACAGTGCCAAATCTCCCCATATAATGTTAAAGCCACTAGGAGGCGCCCCATGGAAGAGAAAAAGAAAAAAACGCAACACATCAATCTGCCGCTCATCGTCACGCGGGGCCTCGTCCTCTTCCCCGAGACGACCGAATCGATCGAAGCGGCCCGCCCTTATAGCGTCGCCGCCATCGACTACGCCAAGAAAAACACCAATTCCTTGGTCCTCGTCGCCTCGCAAAAAGACCCGAATCTCAACGATTTCTCCGCCTTGGAAGAGGCCAACGAATATTGCTGCTTAGCCCGTATCGTCAACCTCATCAACCACGATGGGGTTTACCGCATCCGCGCCATCGGCAGCAAACGCGTCCATTTGCTTTCTTTGAAAGAAGAAGAGGGGGCCTATATCGCCGAAGGAGAGGTCCTCGAAAACGAATATGGCAAGGAAGAGGACGAGCTCAAGCTCGCCAAGGAAATCGCCGCCATCATAGGCGATGGCCCTTCCATCGTCCGCGATATCCCCAAAGGGGTGATGGCAAGCCTTAGCAAAGAGCAAAGCGCTTCCAGCCTTTGCGACGTTTTGGCGTCTTGCTTGCCTTTCGAAACGGAAAAGAAATTGGCTTTCCTTAAAGAGAGGAACGTCGAGAAGCGCCTCCGGATGATGATCGATTTACTTAACCAGAAGAAAATCGGACAAGAGCTCGATCAAAAGCTCGACGAAACCGTCCGCGAAAAGGCCGAGCAAGCCCAAAAGGAATATTTCCTCCGCGAGAAGATGAAGGCCATCCGTAGCGAACTCGGGGAGGGAAACGATGACGACAACAACGTCGATTCCATCCGCGAGAAACTCGAAAAGAACCCTTATCCCGAGAACGTCAAAAAGAAGATCAATTCCGAGCTCAAGCGTTTCCAGATGATGCCCGAAGCCTCTTTGGAAGCCTCCCTCATCATGAATTACATCCAAGTTTTGATGAACGTTCCTTGGTTTAACCGCACCGAGGATAACGACAGCCTCGAAAACGTCCAAAAGATCCTCGACGAGGACCATTACGGCTTGACCAAGGTCAAAAAGAGGATCATCGAATACCTGGCCGTCAAGAAGGCCACGGGGACCCTCAAAGCCCCGATCCTTTGCTTCTATGGCCCGCCTGGATGCGGCAAAACCTCTTTGGCCAAATCGATCGCCAGGGCCTTAGGGCGGAAATTCTTCAAAGCCTCCCTCGGCGGCATCAGCGACGAAGCGGAAATCCGCGGCCATCGCCGCACCTACGTCGGCGCCATGCCTGGCCGCATCATCCAGGGTATGACCCGCACCGGCGTCGTCAATCCCGTCTTTTTGCTCGATGAGATCGACAAAGTAGGGGGAAGCAATTACAAGGGCGACCCTTCTAGCGCCTTGCTTGAGGTCCTCGATCCCGAGCAAAATACCGCCTTCAACGACAACTTCATCGAAGAGCCCTACGATTTAAGCAACGTCCTCTTCATCGCCACGGCCAATTACCTCGAAAACGTCCCGATGCCTCTTCGCGACCGCTTGGAATTGATCGAGGTCCCTTCCTATACCGAACTTGAGAAGATCAAAATCGCCAAAGGCTTCTTAGTCGATAAGCAAATGAAGGCCAACGGCCTAAAAAAAGGCGACGTCAGCGTCAAAGAAAGCGCCATCGTCGAGATCATCGAATGCTATACCCGCGAAGCCGGCGTCCGCGAGCTCGAGCGCCTTATCGCCTCGTGCCTTCGCAAAGCCGTCGTCGAGATCATGAAGGACCCTTCGATCAAAAAGCCGATCATTATCGACAAGGAGAAGGTCAAGGAATACCTCGGCGTGGAGATTTTCGAGGACACCAAGAAAGAAAAAGAGCCGCAAGTGGGGGTCGTAACCGGTTTGGCCTACACCGAATTCGGCGGCGACATCTTGCCGATCGAAGTCAATTATTTCGCCGGCAAAGGCGGGCTTGTCCTCACTGGCAAACTAGGGGAGGTAATGAAGGAAAGTTGCCAAATCGCCCTTGATTATGTGCGTGCCAACGCCGCCAAATACGGCATCGATAACGCCATCTTCGAGAAAAACGACATCCATATCCACGTTCCCGAAGGCGCCGTGCCGAAAGACGGCCCCTCGGCCGGGGTGGCCATCACCTGCGCCATCATCTCCTCTTTGACCCATCGCTCCTTCGACAATAACGTCGCCTTGACTGGGGAGGTC
>CAVKTU010000195.1:0-2413 GCA_963659395.1 Holdemanella sp.
TTTGTTGATGGTATAGAGGCATTTGGCGATGATGGCCTTCACCTTCCCCACAACGCAATATTTGGGAATGGCCCCCACTTCGCGGGAATCCTTCGAGCCAAGCGGTTGCCGATTGTCTCCGACGACGAAATATTCCTCGTCTTCTAGCTCATAGGAAGGGTGCGGGACTAAGGAAGTGCGAGAAGAATTACCATAAATCGTTCCTTTTTTAGCGGATTCCATCCATGTTATCAAGGTTTCGTCCCAATCCGCTTGCGGCTCTAAGAAAGGTTGCTCAAGCAAAGAATAATCCCCTTGCTCATCGTCATAAACAAACAGATCGCCATTCTCATCGAATTTGATCTTCTCGTCGGGAAGACCGACGACCCTTTTGATTTTCAAAGAAGCACTGCTTTTAGGGATATATGTCTTATTCGTCTCATCATAAGTCATATCGCTAGGGAAATAGGTCACCACGATATCGAAACGGGAAACGCCGTCAATGGCTTGCTTGGCCGTGTCCATCAAACCGTAATCACAGGTATAGGATCCTGGGCTCACGAAATCGCCGAGGCGACTGGGCGGATAACGGGTGTCCGTCACGTCATTGCCGTCGGTATCGTAAACGGTGACGTTGCGGTTAAGGGTCGGATACATCGATTCGCCATTCACATAGAATTTCTCATAACGGGTGTAGTCATAGACGATTTGGGCGTTAACCCCCATCAAAAGGGCAAAAAGAAGCATTACCAAAAACTTCCAGGCAAAACGTAGCACCTTCTTTATCGAAAAAGAGGATTTCGGCTTCTTCCCGAGGGGAGATAATTCGCTGCTGACCTTCAAAAACGCTTCGTCATTAGGCATAGCCAAAATTATAGGATTATCCCCATTAATAGGCAATAAAACGAAAGGCTTCCGATCGCGTTCCGAAAATATAGGCAGCAACCACGCAAAAAGAAACGATCCCATCGCCAGGCTCCATAGAAATTCTATTCAAACGGCCTCAATCGAGATAAGTGAAAATTGCTTTGCCGTTTTACAAATAATTCATATTTTTTAAGGTTACTTCAATACTACTTCAACGTTTACTTCAATGTAACTTCAATGAAATGATGACCTAACTTCAATGTAGTCTATCGCTAAATCTTTTCCACCAATTCGCGATTAGTCAAATAAAGCTTTTCTTTGGGGGTTTCCTTCAAGATGAGATATTTTTGTCTCACCAAATTATCGAGAACGTTCTTTCTCATGAGGGAGGAATTGGAAATCCCTAGATGCGAAGCGATGTCCTTGGCGTTTTTATAATCGCCAAAGCAATAAGCCAAGATCCTAATGTCGTGTTTACCTGCGTTTTGAATGGTCTTTTTACAAAAAATCGCCTCTTCTTCCAAAGAAATGCCGTCTTTATAGGTCAAATCGGGCAACGTAATGGAAAATTGATTGTATTTGCTTCTTATAAATGGCTTATGCGCATCGTCGGCGTCCTTATAATCATCTAATATCTTCTCAAATCCGGTGCCTTTCGCTTCCATGACTTTGCATAAAACGAAGACGTCGCAAATAAGTTCGTTCCTTCTGTTCGATATCATTTTGTCTAACTTGTAGGTGGTTCTTGGCTCATCTTCCTTAAAGATCGAGCCGGGAGAGGTGATAACAAGCCTATTTTTGAAAAGATCGACGCAGATATCGGTCCCTTTGATGAGGTAATCCCTATGCGCTAAGGCGTTAAGGACGCTTTCGAGAACGCTTCTGCGCGGGAAGGCATCCAAATCAACGCGATGCGTATCCTTTTTGATGAAGCCTTTATTCATGTGCAAGAACACAAAATTCATCGTGTATTCTAAAGCGTCTATCAAATTCCCTTGAAACTTATTGCTGGCGATTATTATGTTATCGCCCCTGGTGACCCCCTCGTAAATGGAGCAAACAACGCTTGTGTCTTCGCCATCATAATCATCTTTGAATAGGAGCGCTCCCTTAGTTAAAAATCCCTTCTCATCGAAAAAATGAATAGCGGCCAATTTCTTCTCCGTCAATTCGCCTTCGACATATCGAGCGTAGAATTCACGCAATTTCTTAAAATCATCAAAGTCGAATTTTATGTCGGTAATGGTTGTGTCGTATTTAGCCGTTTTGTTTTTCAAGGTCATGCCGATCAGCTCTTCTGCGGTAGCGGCGGAAGTATATCCGTCCCTTCTCTTGAATACGCATGGTAGGCCGTTGTACATCAAAATCACCGGCTTTAATTCCGATTCGTGGACGCTGATTTTCAAAACGAACAAGGTTTTGCCGTTATTCTCATAAGGAATGACTTCCGAGCTTATGTCGGTAAGCGTCTCGAAATGCTCACGTATAGCGTGATAAAAGAATAGTTTTTCCTTATCAACGCCGCCATCGTCGAAGCCTATCAATTTGTTCGTGCCGTCTTCCACCC
>CAVKTU010000196.1:0-2407 GCA_963659395.1 Holdemanella sp.
TGCTTTCATTAGAAACATGGTTTATACTAAAAAGCCGAAAGATATCGGCTAAAAATTATGAAAAAACCAATTTTAGCAATCCTCTACGACTTCGATAGCACCTTGGCCACGAGCGACATGCAGAATTTTTCCTTCATCCCCGCTTTAGGGATGACCCCTGATGAATTTTGGCAAAAAACCACCGACTTCGCCAACAAAACCGGCACCGAACGCACTTTGTCTTATCTTTACGTGATGATTAAGACATGTGAGGAAAAAGGCATTCGCATGACCAGCGAATTCCTAAAAGAGATGGGCAAGAACATTCGCTTCTTCCCTGGCGTTTTGGAATGGTTTGGCAGGATCAACGCCTATGGGCAAGAACATGGCGTCAAAGTAGAGCACTATCTAGTAAGTTCGGGCAACCGCGAAATTGTGGTTGGTTGCCCCATCTATAAGGAATTCAAGATGGTGTATGGTTGCGAATTCTATTTCGACCCTCAAACGAAATTGCCTTTATGGCCCAAGCTAGTTATCAATTACACGCAGAAAACCCAATATTTCTACCGCGTTTCCAAAGGCGTGTACGATGCGACCGATGACGCGGGCGTCAATGAAAAAAAGACCAAAAGACGGGTCCCTTATAACAACATCGTCTATATCGGGGATGGCATGACCGATATCCCCGCCATGATCATCGCTAAGAATAGCGGCGGCAAATCGATCGCCGTCTACCCCAAAGGCAATCGCGATAAGGTCAAAAAGCTTTATGACGAAGGGCGGGTCAATTACATTGCCAAAGCCGATTATCGCGAGGGCTCTAAAATCGATAAAATCATGCAACTCATCATCCAAGGCGTAGCTATCAACGAATCTCTTTCGCATAGTGAGAACTGATCGCCTTCAATCGCGTTAGAATATTAGCAAGGGAGGCCAAGATGAACATCGCCATCATTCTATTGGCCGGAGCTGGCCAACGCGCCCATCAAAAAGAGCCTAAACAATATATCGTCTCCATGAAAGGGGAACCCCTTTTCGTGGCCACCTTCAAAAAAATCCTTCGCTCCTCTCTTTTCGATGAATTCTATTTCGTGATACCGCATGGCGACGAAAAGAAGGTCGAAACGATTCTGGCACAAAAAGTCCTTGAGCCTTTTTCCTATCGTTTGCTAGAGGGAGGCGACACCCGTGAGGAAAGCGTTTATAACGCTCTTAAAGAAATCGCAAAAAATAGCGCAAACCCCCCTTCGATTGTTTTGATTCATGATGCCGATAGGCCATATCTAAGCATTTCATTAATAAAAAAATTGATGGAAGCGGCAAAGGATAACGAAGCTGTTATACCTGCCATTTCCTCACACGATTCGTTGCTATCGCACGAAGGAAAATCGCTTCGCTATCTAGACAGGAAAGCAACCTATCGCGTCCAAACGCCCCAAGTCTTTCATTTCGAGAAACTATACCAAGCCTTTTCGATAAAGGAAAAAGAACTATCCTCCTTCACCGATGACGGATCGATTTATCTTTCCGTCTACCGAGAAAAGATTAAACTTATCGAGGGCGAGGAAGAAAACATCAAAATCACCACCCGCGATGAATTAGACGAATGGAGGGAGAAGGCATGAAGGAAATCAAAGTCGGCGATATCCTAGAAGGCACGGTCGTGCGCGTCTATCCAAAATATGCCATCATGCTCTTCGAGGAAGGGAGAACGGGTTTGCTTCATATCAGCGAGCTTTCCAATTCCTTCATCCGCAATTTCACCTCCTTCGTTCAAGTCGGCAACATCTATAAAGTCAAAGTCACCGAAATCAATGCCGCGGAAAATTCGATGCGCGTCTCTTTGAAACAAATGAGCAACGCCGAAAAACATATGCCGCTAGCTAAAGTATCCATCGATTCATCTCGCATATCCTTCTTGGAATTAGAAAGGCACCTGCCTTCGTGGATCGAGGAAGAAAACGCCAAAGGAGAGAACAATGATCGTCAAAACCAACGTTAGCCACCTCACCTCGCCAATCGATTGGAGTCAATATGAAGAAAAAGTCACTTCAATCGATAAAATGATCAAGGAGAAAACCGGCGCCGGGAACGATTTCCTCGGCTGGGTCGATCACCCTGTCGATTACGACAAAAAGGAATTGCAATTAATCAAAGACAGCGCCGCTTACGTGCGGGCCAATTTCGACGTCCTCGTCGTTTGCGGCATCGGCGGAAGCTATCTAGGCGCCCGCGCTGCCATTGAGGCGATCAACGGCCTATTAAACGACAAGAAGCCGCAGATTCTTTATTTGGGGCAAACCTTTGACCCTTCCTACACCAAAGCGGTCCTTGATTACCTCCAAGACAAGAAATTCGCCATCAACGTCATCTCCAAAAGCGGCACCACCACCGAGACGAGCGTTAGTTTCCGCTTGCTCCGCGAATT
>CAVKTU010000197.1:0-2406 GCA_963659395.1 Holdemanella sp.
TTGAGCCGCCCCACGACCGCCGCATGCGAAGCCTCGACGTCGTTATTGTCGATGCGAAGAGCAGGAGAAGCCAAACCATCGGCGGCCGGATCAAAGACAACGATCCTCGCCTCTTGTCTGGTTACGGAATGGCGGGCGCTTTCCTCAATGTGGGAGGTGCCGGCGAATCGCAAAAAACTTTCCTCTCTGGCGATGCCATAATTAGAAACGGCGGCGGTAGTTTCGCTCGCTTTGTGAGCAACGTCAATTTGATATTCCTTACGTTGCTTAGATGAGCTTAAAGAAGAGAGATGCCATTCGGTTTTGGAACCTTCGCCAAGGAGGTTTATTTGCACTTTGATTATTTCGCTTTCTAAGCAAAAATCCGCAAAAACGCCTACAAAATTGGCATCTTTTTCCACATCGACGACGATGTTAGAAGAAATTCCCTTAGTAAAATTAGCAACGGTCAAAACGCTCGTCGTTCCGCTTTCGATTAAGAGATGAAGCGAAGGAGGAAGATTGTCAATGTATTCGATTTTATTATTTTCCATCTATCGCCTTCACTTTGGTGGCGCACGAGCCGATTGAGGTAGGCGTGGCGTTTTCTTTGTCGACGCTCACGCCATATTCGCTTTTGAGCCAAGCGTATCCTTCTTTGTCGATGCGTTCGATGATTTCCGGCCCGCCTTCCAAAACGATCTTGCCATTAACCAAAATCGCTGCACGCGATGGTTTGACCATATGATAAAGGCGCGCATAATGGCTGATTATAAGAAAACCGGCTCCGCGTTCTTTCTCCTTTTCGATGGCCTCCGCCACCACATTCATGGCATCCACGTCGAGGCCGCTATCAATCTCGTCGAGCATAGCGATCTTCGGAGCAAGCAAACGCATTTGGAGAATCTCATTGCGTTTCTTTTCGCCGCCGCTGAAGCCTTCGTTGAGATTGCGTTTGCTCATTTCGAAAGGAATGCCCAATTCACGATAGGCCTTTTCCAATATTTGATAGAAGGAGAAAACGCCAAGTGGGCTATCGCGCCTGGAGTTGATGGCGGCTTTATAAAAATCCGCGCTATTTAAGCCGGGGATCTCCGCCGGGTATTGCATCGCCAAAAAGAGACCGGCCTTAGAACGCTCATCGACGCTCATCGATAGGACATCGCGTCCGTCAAAGGAGATTTCTCCCTCGGTGACAACGAAATTGGGGTTTCCCATAATGGCGGCTAGCAAAGTCGATTTGCCATGGCCATTTGGACCGAGTAACGCGACGGTCTCGCCTTCGTTAATGGTTAGATCCAAACCTTTTAGAATGGGCGTTCCATTCGCTTCGACATGTAGATTTTTAATGATTAGGCTAGGCATACTTCTCTCCAAATCGAAGTTATTTTAGTCTCGCGATAATGGCTTAGCAACGAAGATGATAAGACAAGCGGGCGCGCATATAAATTTCTTTCTTGCACGCATTCTCTATAGAGAATAGACTAATGAGGCATTGTTAGTGCAAGGAGGAACGAGTCCACACTTATGAAGAAAGTGAAAAAATGTGCTCTCGGGCTTGTAGCGATTGCCGCTTCTCTAGCCGCTTTATCGGCATGCGACAGAGTTACGGAAAGCGATAGCGGGGTCATTATGACCTTTACCGACGCCACCGGCGCCCGCACCAGTTACACCGCCCAGGATTTGCTAAGCAATTACCAAACAAGCAGCAATTCGCTTAGCTCTCAGTTCGACAAGATCTTTGAAGTTCTTGTCCGACATTATTACGCCAATTACGAAAAGAACCATGTTGGTGACAATGGCGCGAAGATGCGTAGCCTTAAGGCCACGGCGACTTCCGATATTTTAAGCGTGAAGCTGACCGCCACGAATAACGCCAACAGCAACGGCACCACTTATGACGAAGAATTAGAAAAACTCTTCGACAGCGAAGGTGTCGATAATGTCGACGAATTATTCGAAAAGAAGCTTTACGATGCCGAAAAGAAAGACTTCAACGATCAAATGACCCAGAATTTCGGGACCGGAGATAGCAATATCAATGGTTACGAAGCGATGCGCGATGGCTATTACACGCAAAACGGCGAAAAGAAAACCTCTTTTGCTGCAAGCGATGATTGGGGCATTGGCAACGACGGATGGCTCAAAGGGCAAATGCCATATCACATCCGCCACATCCTTATCAAATTAGCCAGCGCTTCCGATAAGTCCTATACGCAGGATAAGATCGGAGACAACACCGGAGTTGGCGAATACGGCGAAGCCACCAAAGTCGCTAATGTCATCATGGAACTCGCCGGCGCGAAGCTAAATTCCGAAACGAAAGTGCTCGAAGCCGACGAAAACCGCCGCGAATTCGGCCGTATCGCCCTCGACTATAGCGACGATTCGTCGAATACCGCCTATGGCGAATATGGAATCATGAAC
>CAVKTU010000198.1:0-1863 GCA_963659395.1 Holdemanella sp.
CCATAATACGATATCTATCGAAAACGAGGAAAATGACAGCATATGCCCAATCCGAATAACGACCTAACCGCCCAAGAAGATTTTTCCCTCGTTAATCAAAGCGTCGAACGTTATCTAAAGGCCGTGACGGAGGAAGAGCAAATCCGCACCCTGCAAGCGGCCATCACGAAGGAAGGCCAACCGCAAAAAAGGCTCGAATGGAAGGGCTCTATCAAAGAAAAATATCATGTCGATCTTAGCAAGCATCGGGATTTTTCCGTCCATAAGCGCTTTCTCGCCATGGGCAATGCCTTGACGTTACCCGGAATCCTCATTCCTGGCACAACCTATTATTGGCGAGTCTTCAATGACAAAGGAGAGGCCCTTGGCGGCATCAACCGCTTCCGCACGAGCGACGCCACAAGCGTGCGCATGATATCGATGGACGGTTTGTTCAATATGCGTGATCTGGGAGGTTGGGAGGCCCGGAATCAAAAAAGAATACCTTATGGCCGCCTCTACCGCGGAGGCAATTTCTTATTTCTTACGCCCTTAGGCAAACAAATCCTTATCGAGGACCTGGGGATCAAGACCGAAATCGACCTTAGGGCGGATGGCAAGAGGGAGTTTAATGACAGTCGAGTCGAATATTTTAAGGCCGGCATGGGACAATATACCTACATCATCCCAGGCTTCATCATAAAAGGGGCCAGCGATATGCCAAGCCTCGTAAGGGAATACGATCCCCTCTTGACCTCCTCGTTAAAGAGGATCTTCGAGAAATTGGCCATCCCCTCTTCCTACCCCGTCTATTTCCATTGCAACGCCGGCGCCGATAGAACGGGAACTTTGGCCTTTCTGCTAGAAGGGCTCCTTGGCGTTTCCTATGCCGATATGATCAAAGACTTCGAACTCACCTCCTTCTCTAGCCAAGGGGCGCGATATCGAAGCGCTCTCAAAAACGAAATATCCTTCGATGATTCGGGGATTTTCGAAAATAGCACGGGGAACCTCATCGCCTTCGGCAAGATGCATGATCTCATCATGGCGAATTACCTGGCGGCGGATGGCACCCTCCTATCATCAATCAGGCGATACCTTATGGAAGTCCCTAAGATAAGCGAAGCCACGCTTGAGGCGGTAAGAGAAAACATCCTCGGTGAGGGAATCGCTTTCGAGCCGATCAAATTGAAGGATTAAAGCGTCGAAAAGCGAAACGAAGGTTCATGGTTTCCATTTTTAGAATTGCCCTATTCGACCCAAACTGAGCGGTCGCCTAAATTGGAAGGCAAGGCAAAAGAAGCCTCCTCTTCGTTTAGGAAGGTTCCTTTGGCGGCCAAGGAAAGGGAGGAGAGGCCGCTAGAAGCGGCATCCTTCTTAAAGGAGATATCCCCTTCGATCGTGATATAAAGAGGGTTATCGAAATTAAAGGCGTATTCGAATTCTAGCGACAAGGTATCGATGCTATCGATGAAAGCAAGCGCCTTCTCTTTGATGTCCTTCGCTTCTTCGCCTATTAAAAGGAACTCGATGACGTCGCTTGCCATCTCCTTAAAGGAAGAGGCGTCGTCATAAGAGGCTTCCAAATAGGTCGTTTCGTCATCGTTAGGATAGGCATAGAAGGCGGCCATATCCTTGTTTATCCCTTCCTGCACCCTCTTTCTTAAGGATGGCACCAAAGAAGAGAGGCGCCCATTAAGAGGGAAGAAAGGAGAAACGGATTCATAAGAGGAGGTAAGGTCGACGTAGGAGCGTTCCTTCATCTCCAAATCGGGATAGACGGTCTCGAGGAAAGAACGGGTGAGGGCCGCTTTCGAGAGGTCGAGATAAAGGCCGCTAGAGCCGTCGACGGAAGCGAAATAGGCCAAGACGCCTTGCTTGAGG
>CAVKTU010000198.1:1873-2389 GCA_963659395.1 Holdemanella sp.
CTTTGATGTCGATATAGATATCCGACGAGCCGACTTTGGCTTTGAAAAGATCGCTGTCATCGAGGGAAAGGAAGGAGAAGCGGAAATCATCGCACGATAAATCGAGCTGATAGGTATGGATTCCATCGCCGCTTAAGGAAGAGGAGGAGAGAGGCTCCTCGAAACTATGCTCGCTCGAGAAGACGCCCGACAAAGACGGCCCATCCTCTTTCTTGTCGGCGAAGGAAAGGGCTTGGTTAGGATGCTTAAAATAGCTAGCGAGGGAATGCTCGAAGTCGCTAAGAGCCAGGTTGATATTGCTTACCTTCTCCTTCTGCGGTTCTTCGCTTGAGGAAGAGGAGCTTTCTTCGGGGCTAGCGCCACACGCGGATAATAAGGGAAGGAGAGAAAGGAAGAGCAATCGTTTCTTTTTATTCATGGCCAATCACCTCTTTGAAGTTATACATGAGGATGCCGCCCGCCACTCCGACGTTGAGGGAATCGATGCCGGAGATGGGGATGTAGGCGTTGACGTCG
>CAVKTU010000199.1:0-2363 GCA_963659395.1 Holdemanella sp.
GGCCACCGCCACCGCCTCTTGATAGGAATGGGTGACGTAGATGACCGTTTGATGAAATTCTTTATGGATTTCCTTGATAAGCGACAGCGATTCCTTCTTCGAGAAGGCGTCGAGATGGCTAAGCGGCTCATCCATCAAGACGACTTCCGGCTTAGCGACGAGCTCTTTCGCCAAAAGGGCCCGTTGTTGCTGGCCTAAGGAGAGATATTTCGGCTTGACGTTAAGGCAATGGGCGATATCGAGCCGCTCGGCGATCTCCCGCACCCGAAAGAAGAGCTCATCGCGCTCGACTTTCTGGTTCTTAAGAGGGAAGGCGATGTTATCGAAAATCGTCATGTGCGGGAAGAGGCTCACGTCTTGGTTGATGTATGCCATCTTCCTTTCGGAAACGGGCACGTCATAGATATCGACGTCGTCGAAATAGATGTCGCCATCGTATTCAAGGAGGCCCAGCATCGCCTTCAGAAGGGTGGTTTTGCCACACCCCGAAGGGCCCATGATGGCGCTGATTTTCTTCTTGGGGAAGGTTTCGCTCATCTCCGAAATGACAAGATGCTCGTTTTTGCCCTTCCCATAATAGCAATATAGTTCCTTGAGTCTGATCTCTGGCATATCACTTCTTTTTGATCTTATAAAGGCGTGTGCCGTAATCGAGCATCAGGCGTTTCGGGAAGCGGCCGCTCCCCCATTCGTAAGGCAAGCGGACGCCCGCGTTCATCAAAGAAGCGCCGCTTAAGGAAACGCGTTGCCTTTCGTTAACTAAGGGCTTAACGTCCTTCAATTCCTCTTCTAGATCATCGCCCTTTATAGAATGGGTGAGATCGATTTGGCGGCCTTTTTGCAGGGAAAAATCGAAATATTGCTCCCTTTCCTCGAATTCATAAAGGAGGGATGGGTCTAATCCGATGGGCTTAGCCACGACCTCTCTAGCGTATAATTCGAGCGCCTTGTTGCCAAGGAAATAGATGGCTTCCTCTTTGTTAGGAGAGACGATGACGTATTGGGCGTGATCGCTATCGTAAACGGAGGAAAGCTTATAATAATCGCCATAGGCCAAAAGGCGGCGGTTTTCCTTGTACCACTTGATTTGATGGAAAACGCTTTTGAGGTCGACGTCGCTAAGCTCATTGGGATCGAGCTCATATCCGAAGGAGCCTAGGCACGCCACGTTGAAGCGGTCCTCGATTTGCGAATAACGGAGGGTTTGGTGGTTAGGCGAGGCGGAGACATGGGCGCCGATCGTCGATTGGGGATAGCAAATAAGGAGGCTTTCCTGAATCTTCTCCCGTTCATAAGGCTCGGTATTATCGCTCACCCAGAAAGAAGGCATATAGCAAAGCATCCCCAAATCGATCCGCTCGCCACCGGCGGCGCAGGATTCGAAAAGGATATGCGGGAAGCGTTCGGTGATGGCTTCTAAGAGACGGTATAGCCCCAAAGTATAGCGATGAAGGGTCTCCCCTTGATTGGTAACCGACGGGGAAAGGTAGTCGGAAATGACGCGATTGCAATCCCATTTGATGTAATCGGCTTTCGAAGCGGCGATGCTCTCGCCGATGGTTTCGATAAGATAATCGACCACTACCGGATTAGCCAAATCCAAAACCAACTGATTGCGGCTTTCTAATGGCAAATAATCCTTATGTTTCAAGGCGAATTCGGGATGGGCGCGATAAAGATCGCTATCGACGCTTACCATCTCGGGCTCATACCATAAGCCGAATAGCATCCCCATCGCGTGGATCTTATCGGCTAAGCCCCCGACTCCGTTAGGGAGTTTCTCAAGGTTTGGGTGCCAATCGCCCAAGGAGCCGTTATCGCTATTGCGCCCACCAAACCAGCCGTCATCGAGGACGAAGAGCTCGCATCCGAGCTCCTTCCCCCGCTTGGCGAGGGAGAGAAGCTTCTCCTCGTTAAAATTAAAAGTGAGGGCCTCCCAATCGTTAAGGAGAACGGGATGATCCTTATATTGCCATTCGCCCCGGACGATATGGCTGCGGACGAAATGATGGTATTGATAAGTGAGGCCGTTTTCGCCACTTGAGGAGAAGCAAAGAGTCGCCTCGGGGGTGAAAAATTCCTCATTTCCATGCAAAAGCCAGCTGAATGAGTCGTCGTTGATGCCGCTAAGGAAACGCGTTTTATGGAGGCTATTCCGTTCGATGTATTCGACGTGGTTGCCCGAATAGATGAGATTGAAGCCATAGCAATCGCCATGCCGTAAGGAGCAAGAAGGGCTTTCGAGCATGACGAAAGGCGAATGGGCAGCGCTAGAATGGCCGCCTTTGGAATCGTTTTTGCTAACGCCAAAAGGCAAAGGGCATGCGTGCATGACCTGTTCCTTCGCCCACGTCCCGCCGAAG
>CAVKTU010000200.1:0-2348 GCA_963659395.1 Holdemanella sp.
AATAGCAGCATCAAACACCCCCTTAAAACTTCCCTAGCCTTCATGTCCGATATGCGGAAAATAAAAAGAAATCGCGACAATTATCGACTGAACTCAGCCATAGAAAGGGACGAACATGCTAATTGACCGTTGCGTAATCGAAGTAAGAAGCGGCAAGGGCGGGGATGGCGCCATCTCTTTCTTGCAGGACAAAACGACCCAATGGGGCGGGCCCGACGGCGGCAATGGCGGCAAGGGCGGCTCCATCTATTTCATCGCCTCCCCCAACCTTAACACCCTTTTCACCTTCCGCCATTCGCGGACGATCATCGCCTCCGACGGCGAAAAGGGGCTTAAGAAAAACATGTACGGCAAAGACGCCAAAGACATCGAGGTGCTTGTGCCGCTAGGAACGGTCGTCTATGAAGAATCGTCAGGCCGTCTCCTCGCCGATTTAAGCGTCCCCGATGAGCGTGTCCTAATCGCCAAAGGCGGTCGGGGAGGACGGGGCAACGCCGCCTTCAAATCCTCGCGCCGGCGGATTCCGAGAATCGCCGAAAACGGCCATCCGGGCGAAAGAAAAAGGCTTATCCTCGAATTAAAGATGCTCGCCGATGCCGCGTTAGTGGGCTTCCCGAGCGTTGGCAAAAGCACTTTCCTAAACCTCGCTAGCCGCGCCCACGCCGAAACGGGCGATTATCCTTTCACGACCATCGAGCCGAATCTTGGCGTCGTCACCTTGAAAGATGGCAGGCGCTTCGTCTTAGGCGATATGCCAGGCCTTATCGAGGGAGCCCATTTAGGCAAGGGCCTAGGGACGCGTTTCTTGCGTCATATCGAACGTTGCCGCGTTATCGTGCATCTCGTTTCCATGGGAGGGGAGAGGGATCCCTATCTTTCTTACCTCGCCGTCAATAACGAATTGAAGAGCTATGACGCCGATCTGGAGAAAAGGCCGCAAATCGTCGTCGCCTCGATGATGGATATCGAAGGGGCGGAAGAAAGGAAGGAAGCCTTCGACGAGAAATTGGGCTTTCCTTCGATGCCGTTATCTAGCTTCTCGCACGAGGGGGCCGACGCCATCCTCATAAAAGCGGCCGATTTAATCGAAAGGACGCCGCTTTTCCCGCTCAAAGGCCAACTCGAAAACGAATACAAAGTCTACGACGCCCGCGCCAAAGAAAAGGAGAAAGACATCCTAATCGTCCGCGAGGCGCCCCATTATTACCGCATTAAGGGCGAGGAAATCGAGCGGAAAGCCGCCCTCATCAACGTCTCGCAAGAAGAGGGAATGGAGAAACTCATTTCCCTCCTTAACAAAAGCGGAGTCGAGGATAAGCTGCAAGAAGCGGGCCTAAAAGAAGGCGAAACCGTGGTCATAGGCGAGGTCGAATTCGTCTATAACGAGGAAAGGTAGATGAAAAAGCGCGACATCGATTCCCTCATCGCCATCTTATTGCCCCTTTTAGCTTCTTTTGTCGCGTTATTAATCATCTTGTTAGGAGTGTTTGTCTTATAGCCATGTATTATTCAATCGAAGGAAGGGTCGTCATGAACGACCAAAAAGGCCTTATCGCCTTAGAAACCGGGCCCGTCGCCTATGAGCTATTAGTCGCTCGGGACGAGGATTTCCCATTGAACGAGAACAAGAAAGCCTACGTCTATGAGGTCTATAACGAAAACGACCATTATCTCGTCGGCTTCCCCTCCGTCATGGAAAAGGAGGCCTTCCTTTCCCTCATCGCCGTCAAAGGCATCGGACCGAAAACGGCTTTAGGGGCTTTAGGAGCCACCAATCCCGACGATCTTTTCCGCGCCATTTCCGCAAGCAACGTGGCTTTTTTGAAAAAGCTCCCCGGCATCGGACCGAAAGCGGCCGCCCAGATCATCCTCGACCTGAAAGGGAAATTGGCGGAAAAAGAACTGCCCGCCGATAAGGCGCTACCCAAGCGTTACGAGGAAGTAGCGGAAGCCCTTAAGCAACTAGGCTTCAAAAAGAAAGAAATCGATGAGGTCTTCTCTTCCTCCGAAGTCCCCGACCTCGAGGCGCAGGAATTGTTGCGTTGGTCGCTAAGAAGATTACAAGCGAAAGGAAAGAAATGATGGCGGAAGAGAGGCTTTTGGACGCAAGAAAAGAAAAGGAAGACGAGGGCGAGGAGCTTTCCCTTCGCCCGCAGAAATTATCCGAATATATCGGGCAGGAAGAGTTAAAAAGGAATCTCAAAGTCTTCATCGGCGCCGCCAAGAAACGCCATGAACCGCTCGATCACGTCTTGCTATACGGCCCCCCGGGCTTAGGCAAAACGACGATGGCCTACGTCATCGCCAACGAGATGGGCGGCAAGATCCGCCTCGTCAACGGACCTTCG
>CAVKTU010000201.1:0-2318 GCA_963659395.1 Holdemanella sp.
GGGCATCATGATATGGACCTTATCGACGCCTTTAAGGGCTTCTAACAAGGTACTTTCGACGGGTTTGGCCAAGGAGACGCCATTATGGTCGACAATCGGCTGGAAGATTCCGAAACGGATATGGGGAAGCACATAGAAACGCGCTTTGCCCTTCTTGTCTTCGTCAGGGCAGACGACCCGCACCTCATCGCCCGCCTTCTCCAAGGCGTCGATAAGATGCATGGCGGCGATGGTCGTGCCGTTGTTCGGCTTTCCCAAAACGTCGCAAATAACGGTTATGATCATAATTAATCCTCAAAATGGATAACGGAGAAAGAGGTTTTTCGCCTGCTTCCTAGGAAGATGGCCAAAGAGCTTATCGAAGGGCGTTTTCATTAATCGGCCCTAACGATGCCTTTTGCCATGACGTGGCTATTTTACAATAAAGAAAGGAAAAAGGCGATATCGGCTAACGCGACCGCCCCCTTATCGATCGAAATTGCCATCAGATTCAAAGCTTAAGGACAAATTTAAACAATTTCTAAATTAATCATTCCGCCAACATTGTTACGATATTCACTAGCTTTTTCATCATTGTGCCACCCATCGTGCCGGTCAAAAGTGGCACGATAGTGGCACGATTGAATAAAGACGTTGCGCTCTAAAAACAAAAGAATCAAACGCTTTTGATGGGGACCACCAAAACATCTTTGGACAGAGCGCTTAGCTGCTCGGCATTGCAAAGGATGCACCGCACCCCTTTTTCGTATTTGCTCTCATCCAATCCCTTAAACCCCGATACTTCCGACAGCGAATGCTTGGCGCCGAATTTGCATTCGACGGCATAAAGCGCCCCTTTCTTAACGAAAATGAGATCGACCTCGCGCTGCGCGTAGTCGCGATAATAATAGAAGGCCGTCTTCTCGCCTATGTTATCATAGGTTTTCATTATTTCGTTGATGGCAAACGTCTCGAAAAGCCGCCCTTTTAAGAAACTACGGGCCAACGATTCCGACGAATCGATGCCTAAAAGATAGCAGGCGACGCCAGTATCGAAGAAATAGACCTTGGGCGTTTTAACGATGCGTTTCGTCCATGAACTCTCATTATAGGGCTCTAAAAGATGGATAATGCCGCTTTTGAGCAAGACGGAAACCCAACTTTTGATCGTCGTGGCCGAGACGCCGATTTGCTTAGCAAGGCTATCGTAATTCATCTCCTGGCCCGTTAAGGAGGCCACCAAGGTAAGGAAGTTATAGAATTTGAGCTCATCTTTTATTCCGATTTGCTCTTTGACGTCCTTTTCGAGATATGTAGAGATATAGGAAGAATAGAAAAGGGGGCCTCTTAGCTCCTCATCAGCATATAACTGCGGCAATTGGCCTTTGACGATTAAGTCGAGCATCTCGTTTTGATCGAGGGGGAAAGAAGCGCTTCGTTCGTTAATGGCTTTTAAATCAGGCGGGAAGGGAAGGTTATTTCGCCCATGGATTTCGCTTAAGGACAGCGTTGACATCGTTAACAAGGCCGCTCGTCCCGCCAAGGATTCCTGGGCTTTTTCCAATAAATCGCGACGGCTCGAACCCGATAAAATAAACATCCCATTCGCCGCGGTATTTCCTTCTAACCTTCTCTTTTCGTTGATGATGTATTCGATTTCCGGAAACAATTCGGTGGCCTTTTGGGCTTCGTCGATTATCAATGGGCAAGGATGGGCTTTTAAGAAGCTAGATGGATCGTTTTTGGCCAAAAGCATTTCGCCGGTGTTGTCTAAAGTGACATACGAAAAGCCGGCGTTTTCGTACACATCGGTCAAAATCGTTGTTTTCCCTACTTGCCTAGGCCCCGTTAAGATCACGCACGGAAAATGCTTTATAGCGTAATCGATTGCGACTTTGATATGTCTTTTAATCATTTCTGCGACCTCCTTTGGAATTTCCACACTTCTACTTTGGAATTTTCACACTTCCGCTTTGGAATTTCAACATTGCGCGATAGAGATTTTTGAGCTGACACGCAAAAAACTCGAAAGCGCATAAAGGCTTATCGCAATAGCCGAAGAAGGTTAGAACCGCGAAAAGGGCGTCAACGAGGTTTGGGCGTCCCGTATTCTCTTTCCATCGATTCGACGGGTACCACCCACCGCTTTCCGAATTTGCAAGCATCGACGCCGTCGATTAATTTCCCGTATTTGATCGCTTTTCTTAATGCCGATTCATTTAAGCCCCAAAGCCTTGTTGCCTCTGAAAATGCGATAAGGTTGTCAAAAGGCGTCTTTGTTGCCACTCCGTTTTCGAATAATTCGTCGCATGCGATATCGACCTCATCGTCCCAGATGA
>CAVKTU010000202.1:0-2304 GCA_963659395.1 Holdemanella sp.
ATAAGGAAGTAAGAGGAAAACGAGATGTTTTTTCATCGCGCTTATTGTAATGAATTGGGAAACGAACGCAACCTTCTTTTTTCTTCTCGCCCTTCCTAATAAAATAGGGGGCATGAAAGATTTGAAGAAGGCCTTTGAAGAAGGGCGATATGACGAAATAATCGAATCGACAGCCAAAAGCGAGGACGCCAAGGCGCTATATTTCCGCCTGGCTTCCCTCTTGGCCTTGGGCCAAAGCGAGCAAGCGATGGGGATATTGGAAAAGAATCGGGAGAAGCTTTTCCTTTCCTTCCCGATTGGCACCATCAAATGCGATCTCTCCCTCCGTTTCTTAAGAAACGAGTACAAGGAAGCGATGGAGGATCATTCCTTCTTCATGAACCTGCCTTACCAAAGCCAGGCGGTCGAAGAAGCCCTTCGTGACGCCAAAAGGGCCATCCTCTCGGCCGAAAAGGAAAGCCATCTTAGCAAAGAGATGAGCCTAAAAGAGATGCGGGAAGCCTTTCACTCGAACGACGATTACGCGATTATCTCCTTGCTAGAGAGGCTACAAAAGGAGGATTTCCCCGCTTTCGAAGGGGAAGTGCTAGCGCTCCTCCATAACGATAAAATCCAGCAATTAAGCAGGACTTACGCCTTGTTATATTTAGTGGGCGTCCATTACGAGAAGGAAGTTTCCTTCCTCCATGAGGAAAAGGAAACGAAGGTCGTCCCGTCTTCCTTGAAACCGCCGTTCGGGAGCGAGGAATACCAGGAGACGGTCGATTTGATCTCCCGCCAACTCGATCCTTCCTTCGCCCGTTTGTCCAAGCGCCTTTATGACCAATACATCCTGCTTTCCTACCCCCTTCCCGTGGAGGCGGGGAAGGAAGCGGCCAGCGCCTTGTCGCGCCTCGCCTCGCGTTATCTTCGCTCCGATGAGAAACCCCTCTTTTTCGGAGGCGAGGAAAAGAAAGTCACAGCCATCGAGAAAAAGATCCAAGCCGTCATCGAAAACTAGCCTCTTTCGCGCCCATCATGAACGCGTGCGAAAACATTTGTTAGACGGCGTCTTTAGGCGTATATTTATCGCTGCAAGTCTAAAATGGAGTTTTAAAAAATGAAGCACACCGTTACCAAAGTATCGCCGAGCCAAGTGAAAATCGCCGTCGCCGTCGATCATGACCTTTGGAAAGGGGCCCAAGAGAAGGCCTTCGCCAAAGTCTCCGCCAAAGTGAGCGTCCCTGGCTTCCGCCCAGGCAAAGCCCCCAAGAACCTCTTAAAGGAAAGAGTCAATCCCGAAGCCGTCTGGAATGAGGCCATCGAAAACGTCTTAACCCCCGTTTATGTCGGGGTTATCGACGAAGAGAAACTCGTGCCGGCCTCCCGTCCTAACGTCTCCGTCACCAAACTTAGCGACGAGGAGCTAGAACTCGTCTATCAAGTCGTCCTCGTCCCGGAGGTGAAGCTTGGCGCCTATCAAGGCCTCAAGGCTACGCGTGAGGCTCCTTCGGTAAGCGAGAAGGAGATCGACGATGCCATTAACGAATTGCTTAAAGGCAACGCCGAACTCGTCCTTAGCGATAAGCCCGCCAAGATGGGCGATAGCCTCGTCATCGATTTCGAAGGATTCTTACCCGACGAAAACGGCGGCTTAAAGGCTTTCGAGGGCGGCAAAGCAGCCAATTATTCCTTAGAACTAGGCTCCCATCAGTTCATCCCCGGCTTCGAGGAGGAATTAGTGGGCCTTAAGAGCGAGGAGAAGAAGAGCTTCAAGGTTACCTTCCCCGCCAATTACGTCAAAGAGCTCGCCGGGAAAGAGGCCACCTTCAACGTGACCGTCCACGAAATCAAGGAGAAAGTGGTGCCTGAGCTCAACGACGAAAGCGTCAAAGAACTCGACATCAAGGACGTTAACGACGTTTCTTCCCTCCGCGAACACGAGAAGAAGACCCTCTTAGAGAAGAAAGTCGCCCAAAGCGAGAACAAATATTATAACGACCTCCTAACGCAAATCGTCGCTAACGCAACCTTCGTTATCGATCCTTCGATCATCGCTAACGAAGCACACCAGATGGAGGAGAACCTCAAGAAGCAAGTGGAGCAAAACGGCCTCACCTTCGAGCAATACCTTGATATCACGGGAAGTAAGAAGGAAGACCTCGAAAGGACCTACCTTAACGAAGCCGAGAAGAACATCAAGAATTTCTTAGCCACGAACGAGATCGCCAAAGCCGAGAAAATCGTCGTGACCGACGAAGACGTCGACAAGGAGATCGAGAAGATGGCCGCCGAATACAAGATGGAGGCCGCCAAAGTCCGTTC
>CAVKTU010000203.1:0-2303 GCA_963659395.1 Holdemanella sp.
CCTCGATACGCTCCTAATGGAATTCTTTTGAAAAAAGTTAGCACTAGAAGGTTGACAGTGCTAAAGTCCTGCATATAATAGTCCTAGCAGTTGGAAGAAACGACTGCCAAAGGAGGGAAGCGATGACAAGACGCGACGAAGTATTGAAGCTCATCGTAGAGCACTTCATCAAGACGGCCGAGCCAGTCGGAAGCAAGACTTTGCAAGAAGCCTATAAGCTCGATGTGAGCAGCGCCACCATCCGCAACGAGATGAACGCCTTGGAGAAGGATGGGTATTTGGAAAAGACCCACACTTCGAGCGGCCGCATCCCCTCGGAGAAAGGCTACCAATATTATGTCGATAACCTCCGTAGCGGCGGTGTCGACGAGAAAGCCAAGAACGCTTTGCAAACCATCCTTAGCGAACGGGCCAAGTCCGTCGAAGAGGTGATGAAGGAAAGCTGCCAGATCCTTAGCCAAATGACCAATCTCGCATCCTGCGTCATCGGCCAGAAGGCCAATGAGGAAAGGCTTGTTTCCATCCAGATAATCCCCATCGGGCAAAACACGGCGACGGCGATCTTCGTCACCGACAAAGGGCACGTCGAGAACAAAACGTTCATCATCGACGAAGCCGTGGGGGTCGACGACGTGGCCAAAACCGTCAAGCTCCTCAATGAGCGGCTATCGGGCACTCCGATCGTCTCCGTGGTTCCCTTGATGGAAGCCATGCGCCCCGCCTTGACGGACTATCTAGTGGGGCAAAGTCTCGTCTTCGACGCCATCTTAGGCGCCTTCACGAGCTTCGCTTCCAAGCATCTAGAGCTCTTTGGGAAGGATGAGCTGTATTCCCAGCCCGAATTCGCCAACGATGCCATGAAGCTAAGGGAATTGCTTCGCTTCATCGATAATCCAGATGAGCTAAAGAAGGCACTAGAGAAAGCCAAAGAAGGCAAAGACACCGACATCATCGTGCAAATCGGAACCTCTTCCGAGGGGCTCGACGATCTCGCCCTCGTCAGCGCCAAAATCAGCTTGCCCGGCGAACAAAAAAGCGCCCTGACGGTCCTTGGCCCAAGCCGCATGGACTACGACCGCGTCGTGAGCACCTTGCAATATTTCGCCCAGGAGCTCGATCGTTACTTCGAAACGGCCACGAAAGGAGACAAAACATGTTCGACAAAAGCAAAAAGCAAGACAAATGCGAACCTAACGAAGAACAGCAAAAAGAAGAAATAAAAGAAGAGAAGGCCAAAGAAAAGAGCCCCGAAGAATCCCTCAAGGAGGAATTGGAGCAGACCATCAAGGAAAAAGAGGAATGGAAGAACAAATATTACATGGCCTTCGCCGATACGCAAAATCTCCGCAAATCGCTTGAAAACGATCATCGCGAGGCCTTGCGTTACCGAGCGGAAGGCTTCCTCGAATCCCTCTTACCGGCCCTCGATAGCTTCCATATGGCCCTCTCTGCCTCCCCTCAATCGGAGGAAGCGAAGAATTACCGCCAGGGCTTCGAATTCATCTACCGGCAAATCATCGCCAGCCTCGAAGCCGAGGGCGTTAGCGAGCTATCGCCGAAGGAAGGAGACAAATTCGATCCGTCCTACATGCACGCGATCGATATGGCTCCCTATGTCGGAGGAAAGGAAGGAACCATCGCCAAAATATACGCGAAAGGCTATAAGCTCCATGACCGCATCGTCTCGCCGGTCAAGGTAGCCGTCTATAAGAAGAAGGAAAATAGCGAGGCCCAAAAAGAAGTCGAATCGAATGCCAATAATCAAGAAAAAGAGGCCGACAATAAGGCCTAAGGAGGAACAAATATGGCAAAAGAAATCATCGTCGGTATCGATTTAGGTACCACCAACAGCGTTATCAGCTATTTGCAAGCGGATGGCAAAGTCAAAGTCATCCCCAATCCCGAAGGAACCAACACCACCCCGAGCGTGGTCGCTTTCAAGGGCAGCGGCGAGGAGATCGTCGGCAATGCCGCCAAACGGCAGATGATCACCAACCCCGACACCGTCCGTAGCGCCAAGCGCCATATCGGCTTGCCCGATAAATTCCACATCAATTGCCTTAATAAGGACTTCACCCCGCAAGAGATCTCTTCCAAGGTCCTCGCCTATATGAAATCCTATGCCGAGAAGAGCTTAGGGCAACCGGTCAAGAAAGCCGTCATCACCGTTCCGGCCTATTTCAACGACGCCCAACGTCAGGCCACCAAAGACGCCGGCACCATCGCCGGGCTCGACGTCGTGCGCATCATCAACGAGCCGACGGCCAGCTGCTTGGCTTATGGCCTCGAGAACAATAAGAGCG
>CAVKTU010000204.1:0-2272 GCA_963659395.1 Holdemanella sp.
TTGCAAAGAAAAAAGGTCTGACACGCATTGTATCAAACCTATGCTTCTTAAATGGAGCATCCGGGCGGAATCGAACCGTCGATTGGTGAGTTGCAGTCACCTGCCTTACCGCTTGGCTACGGATGCAGCGAGAGGATTATAGCATTTAGGAATATTTCAATCAATCACCATTGCGGACCGCTAAAATGATTCGAAAAATCGGGAAATTACCTTGGATTTCTCATTCCTCGTTAAGATATTCCCAAACGATATATCGAGGACGCGCTTTCGTTTCCAGATAGGTTTTACCAACGTAATCGCCTATTAGGCCAATCGATATCATAAGGAGCCCGCCGATAAACAAAACGAAGGTGAGAATGCTAAATAAACTCATGTGTGAGAACCCTAAGAAATATAACGTCAAACACACAATGAACGCCAAGAGCGAGGCCAAAGAAAGGAATATACCGCCGTTTCTTACTAACCTAATCGGAGCCAAGGTCATGGAGGTGATGCCTTCATAAGCAAAAGAAAGCATTTTCTTAAGCGGGTATTTCGATTCGCCTTTTTCCCTGACGCCACGGGCATAATAGACGATATCGCTTTTGAAACCGAGCATCGGCACGATGCCACGGAGGAATAAATTGACTTCATGATAGCTAGAAAGGGCGTTGATGGCCCTTTTGCTCATAAGGCGATAATCGGCGTGGTTATAAATAAGTTCGCCGCCCATATGATTGATCGTCTTGTAGAAGCGTTCGGCGGTGACGCGTTTAAAAAAGGAATCCTTCTTGCGGGAGCTTCTTACCCCATAAACGATGTCAGCGCCCTCATAATATTTAGCTATCATTTGGTCGACTACGTTGACGTCATCTTGCAAATCGGCATCCATTGATATGACCATATCAGCGGATTTGGCGGCAGTTTCTAATCCCGCCAAAAGGGCGTTTTGGTGGCCTTTGTTATGCGATAAGCATAAACCGGAGAGGCGCTTGTCCTCCGCATGGAACTTTTTGATGATCTCCCACGTTTTGTCCTTAGAGCCGTCGTTAACGAATAAGATGCGGCTTTTGTCAGAGATTTTGTTTTCCTCGATTAAAGCCACAAGCTTCTTAAGAACGACTTCTTTAGTTCCTGGCAAAGCTTCCTCTTCGTTATAGCAGGGAATCACAATATATAGGGTGTCGCTCATAATCCTTCCTTCAATTTATATAGATAATAATAGCATTCGCCATATTTGAAAGCGTTATATCTATTATCTTCCTTACCGGTATAAATAAGTTCGTATTTGTCCGTTATTCCTTCAATTTTCAAATCTTGCGTCACCACGAATGTCACCTCGCCTTTTCGCAAGGTCTCCTTTTGCGTCTGAAGCATTTCCTCCAAGCCGATATTGAGTTGGCAGAAATATTTGTTGGGGGGCGTTAAACCGGTGAGATGGTAGATGCCGCAATCGAGCCCTCCGTAATTGTATACCGAAACGTTGTCGTCCTTCTTTTTCTCATCGTTAATGATCTTGGCGATTTGAATTTGCGCATAGCTATCGCCAGAGCGAAAAATATAATAATTGTTATCGCCCACAAGAAAGACGAATATCAAGACGAAAGGGATGAGCGACCAATAGATTCGTTGGCCACATTTCCTAACGAATGCCATGATTTTTGGCATCTTTTCTAAGCGAGTGTCGATAGCGATGATGGCAAACAAGGCGAAAACGGCGGTTGGCAAACCGTAATAGCGGAAATGAACGCCGCCAGCAAAGAGGAAGAATTGCGTGATTAGATAAATTACAAGGACGGAAATGAAGATAGGAGAACGGCATTTCTTGTCTAGGATTTGCGCCAAGAGACCCCAAATAAGCAATATATAAACGGCGAACAAATACAAATACGAGGTGAAATACCCCGCGAAAGCGGTCCCTATCTTCTCGATGAAAGGCTTTTGCTTGGCCGAATAAAGGAAAATGTTGTTATAAAAATAGGCGCCAAAGAATTCCTTGAAGGCGTTATTGACCCCGAAATAAATCAAAGCGGGCAGACAGGCGATGGCAAAACCCGCGAAGAAATAAGCTATTTCTAAGAACGCTTGGGCAATTCTCTTCCCTTTGATGTCCCAAATGAAAACCATGAGCGCCACGGCGAAAAGGGTGCCGCAAATGGTGTATTTAGAGAGAAACACCAAACCGGACATAGCGCCGATAAGCATCATCTCGTAAAAAGGCATCGACTGCCCTTTTTTAAGCATTTTGGTCAGGAAATAAAAGGCGATAAGCAGAAAAGGGATCGCCATCTCC
>CAVKTU010000205.1:0-2259 GCA_963659395.1 Holdemanella sp.
GTGCGGGACCTATCCGTCTATAGCGAGGTTTGGCCTTATAACGTTCCGCTAGAGAAACTCAATGATCCGGCCATCAAAGGAATCATCTTCACGGGCGGCCCCCGTAGCGTCTATGAAAATGGCGCCCCAAGCGTCTCCAAAGATATCTTCGCCCTCGGCAAGCCGGTTTTAGGGATTTGCTATGGCGCGCAGGAGATGGCATATCAATTAGGCGGAACGGTCACGCCATGTAAGAAGAAGGAATTCGGCCTGACGGCCATAAAGAATCTTTGCCCGTCCCCTTTATTTAAAGATATCCCCTCCACCCATAACGTCTTCATGTCCCATGGCGATCATGTCGAGAAATTGCCTAACGGATTTGCCGTCATCGCCTCTAGCGAGACGACGGAAAACGCCGCTTTCGCGGATGAAAAGAGGAGATTATACGGCGTCCAATTCCATCCCGAAGTCGAGCATTCCGTTTATGGCAAGCAAATCCTAGCCAATTTCGTTTATGATATTGCCAAATGCCAGCAATCCTGGCATATGGAGGACTACATCAACGAAAGCGTCGCCGCCATCCGTAAGAAAGTCGGCGATAATTATGTCCTTTGCGCTCTTTCCGGCGGCGTCGATAGCGCGGTTACCGCCGCCCTTATCGATAAAGCGGTCGGAAGTCACCTCATCTGCGTCTTCGTCGACCATGGCCTCTTAAGGAAAAACGAGGCCGCCGAAGTCGAGAAGGTTTTCGGAAAGGAAGGGCGATTCGCACTGGATTTTCGTCCCGTCGATGCCTCAAAGATGTTTTTAAAGGCCCTCGAAGGCGTAAGCGAGCCCGAAGAAAAACGCAAAATCATCGGCAAAACCTTCATCGATGTCTTTGAAAAGGAAGAAAAGAAAATCACTAAGCCTTGCTTTTTGGCCCAAGGGACGATCTATCCAGACCGCATCGAATCGGGGCTAGGGATATCCGCTAAAATCAAGTCCCATCATAATGTCGGCGGCCTCCCAAAGAACATCGATTTCCTAGGGCTTATAGAACCTCTCGACCATCTTTTTAAGGATGAGGTGCGGCGCCTTGGCCTATCTTTAGGGCTCCCCTCTTCCTTGGTCAACAGGCAACCCTTCCCGGGTCCAGGATTAGGAATTCGCATCATTGGCGAGGTCACCCCCGAAAAAATCAAGATCGTCCAAGAGGCCGACGCCATCTTCCGCGAGGAAATGGCTAAATATGGCTTCGATAAGCAAGCCTCCCAATATTTCGCCGCCCTTTCCAACATGAAAAGCGTCGGCGTCAAAGGGGATTACCGGAGCTATGAATACGCCATCGTGCTTAGGGCCGTCCAAACCGACGATTTCATGACCGCCTCGCCAATGAATCTCCCTTACGACTTCCTTTCGCACGTAAGCGATCGGATTGTTAACGAAGTGGCCGGGGTCAACCGCGTCCTTTATGATTTCACGAGCAAACCGCCCGCGACGATCGAGCTAGAATAAGCGATAGAGGCCGCTTAAAACGCACAAAACCACTTGAATACAACCAATTAATGGGCTTTTGCCGAGAGATTTTGCTATATCGCCATTTCCTTTAATTCGGTCAAGACGTCGTTAAACAACAACGTTTTCACCTCGTATGGCCCAAAGGATAACTCTATCTGCTGTTTATCGATGCCGAAAACCGCTTTTTTGTTTTCGCTTGAGCAATTCTGCAAGCGAATGACGGTTCCGTCTTTTTGCAGAGACTTCTTCATCGTCACGAGGTTGATTTCGGCGTTAGAGAGATAGAACTTGGTCTCTTGGCCTTCTTTGATGTCTTTCGTGGGGAAAACGTTAAGCGCATATGGCTTCTCGACGAACATATCGCTCTTTTCTTTCATCTCCCCTTCCTTAGACGTCGTTATCCTGAAACGAAAATCCCTTTCGCCTAGGTCTATTTTCGGAATGAAGATATTAAGTGGCACCAATGGCCTATCAAGGGAGATAGGATGAGCGCAATAAGTAGCGGTTCTAAGCAACGTCAAGTCGATTTTTCCATCTTCATACGACGAACCGTAATTATCGGGCGTCATAATTTGAACGTATTTGTCATCGTCTATTTTTAAGGTCACATAATCGTGGGCGATGCATTCTTGGCCGTTTTGATAAAGCTCCTCATAGCCAAAGACCTGCTCCCCCGAATAATGATCGCCTAATAAAGGAAGCCTCACTTTGTACGTTTTGTTTATTTCGCCCGGGAAGATATTGACGTCGATATCGACGGCATCGCCATCCTTATAAATC
>CAVKTU010000206.1:0-2251 GCA_963659395.1 Holdemanella sp.
CTCTCGACCTCCTCCATGCCATGGAGGCGCTCTCCCAGCTGAGCTAACGCCCCAAATCACGCTTCAAAAAAGCGCAACAACAAAGATAGTAGCAACCTTAATTCTTGTCAATACTTTCATTATGAAGATTGAGATTTTCGTGGTTTATTTCGTCTTGTTCAGCGATAAGCGATGGCTCTTTGCCTTTGAAAATAACCTTCAAAAGAATCGGGGTCAAGAAACTAGAAATCAAGATTAACGCCAGGGTATAAACCATGATTTGCTGATCGACAAGACCGGCGTCGACGCCTTTTTGAGCGCAGACGATCAAAACTTCGGCCCTGGCCATCATACCCACGCCGATGCCTAAGGAATCATGGAAATCGAATTTGCTGATCAAGGCCCCCGAACCAGCGCCAACCACCTTGCCTAGTAGCCCCGCCACTATCCACAAAATGCCAAAGACCATGAATTCCCAAGAGAAGGAACCGCTATTGCTAAACATATTGAGGGCGATGCAAGCGAAGAAGACGGGAGCAAAGATGTTGTCGCTAATCGTCTCGCTGCGGTGATCGATATATTTCTCAGGCGAAGTCCTTGAAAGGATTAACCCCATCACAAAGGCCCCTGTAATATCGGCAATGGAAAAGAATTCCGCCAAATAGGACCATAAGAAACAGGCGGCCAAAGCCAAAATGGTAATACGAATATGATGGGGATATTTGCCACCAAGGAAATTGAATAGCCTTCCCAAAAGGAAAGCCAAGCCAATTGACAAAGCGAAAAAAAGAACCATGAAGACGATGATCGTCGTCACCGAAATGGCGGTATTATTAGACCAACCAGTGGCATTTAGGAACATGCCGGCGAAAGTCGAGGAATCGACGCTTCCCGAGCCGCTTCCGGCCAAGGAGATGACTAACGACAGCAAGACGATGCCAATGATGTCGTCGAGAATGGCCGCACTTATAAGGGCAGTGCCAACAGGCGAATCAAGATGATGCAATTCCTTAAGGGTGGCCACGGTAATGGAAACGGAGGTGGCGCTTAAAATCACCCCATAATAGATTTCCGTGTAAACGCTAGGCACCCCAGCGATATTAAGGCTCCCATTCGTCAAGGAATTGACGGAGAATGCCAGCAAATATCCGAAAAGCAACGGAACAAGAACGCCTAAGGAGGTGATGACGACGGATTTAGCGCCCAGCGATTTGACTTTCTTCAAGTCGGTTTCTAACCCCGCGCTGAACATGATGAGGATCACCCCGACCTTGGCAAAGAAGCCAAGTCCCACTTGAGAATAGGAGAAAGAAGCTTGGAACCAATCATTGGGTATGAAGGTGAGGCACCCCACCGCCAATCCCGCCAAAAGCATCCCTACGACATGGGGCACTTTGAATTTGGACAATCCCAAAGAAAAGAGTTTTGCTAAAGCGATGATCAAGCCTAAAAATAACAATAATTCATAAGGTTTATGCGTGGAAACCTCATCCAGTAGCTGTATTTGCATAACGTTCATTTTCCTGCTTCTTTCAAACGGTGACCTATTATAGACCTCCCTTAATCCATAACAAGGAGGAGTTATCTGGCTCTTTAGGCAAGAAAAGCAACGTTATTTCGAAGATAACAATTAAGTTAATGGGCGTTTTGCAAGGTTTTTAGAATTTTTGGTACTAGAATAACGACAGCTGCTCTGGGGCATCGATATCTTTGGAATAATCTTCGATCAACGCTTTAAGGAATTCATAGTCTTTGGAATAGGAATTAGGGATGCGAAGTAACTTTAATCCCTTAGCGCGGCACGCCTCTTCCTTCCTTTGGTCGGCTTGGATGCGTTTGATGTCCTTATAATGCTCCCCGCCGTCGAATTCGAACGCGTACATCGCCTTGGGTTCTTGGAGCACGCTTTTGGAATAGATGACGGCATCGAATTCCTGCTTAGAAGAGGAATATTCTTCGCCCAGCACATCCTTCAACATGACGTTTCTGCTCACGGATAATTTGCCTTTGACGGAAATGATTTGGGCGATGGTGCGATAGAATTCCTCCTCGCTTATCGAGCCATGGCTAAGGCCTACTTCGGCATTCCGATAAGTTGGCGTGACCACTTCAAGTTCCCCTTTGGCTTGACAATAGGAGAAGAGGGTGTTCCAAACGCTATCGCCGGTGGACATCTTTTTTAGGCTCTCTTCGTCGCCAAAGACGACAAGTTTCTTTTTGGCGCGTGACACGGCGACGTTGGCGATCTCGCCATGCTCATTAAGCCAAGCGA
>CAVKTU010000207.1:0-2245 GCA_963659395.1 Holdemanella sp.
GCAGGTTGTTCAAAATTCCCTCGATGAATTCGTTAGGCGAAAGGGAATCCTCTTTTTTCTCCAAGCGGACGATCTTCCGCGCCTCCCGCTCGATTTTCTCTTTGTTGGACAAAGAACGTAGCACGATATTGGCGCGGATGATATCAAAGGGCCCCGCGGCTTTGGCTAAGGGTTTGAAGATATCGACGGAGGAAAGCAATAAGCTATGTTTGGCGAAATATTGCGCTTCCGACGATTTCTGATAATCGGTGGGCCTTTGCTCTTTGCGTAACCGTTCGTATAGGTTCATTCCTTAGACTCCATAAGATAAGAAAAGACGGAAGAGAGGAAAATGCTGGCCGTCTCGGCCCGAAGGATCCTTCTTCCTAAGCTGATGGGAACGAAGCCTCTCTTAGTGGCGCTAGCGACCTCCCCTTCTTCAAAGCCACCCTCGGGGCCGATAAGGAAAATGGTCTTGCTACCTTCCTTGATGGCCGAAAGGGCTTCGAAGGAAGAAAGGGGATTCGAGACGGAAAGATTTTCGTAAGCGATGAACTTATAATCGGCGCTTTGGGCCAAAAGGTCCTTAAAATCGAGGATTCCCGAGACCGATGGAACCGTTAACCGCTTCGATTGGGCAGCGGCGGAAAGAACGATTTTGCGGTATCTCTCCCCTCTTTTCTCCCTTTCCTTATGGTCTAATTTGATGATGGTTCTTTTCGAAAGGAAAGGAAGGAAGCCCTTAGCCCCGAGCTCGGTGCATTTTTGCAGCACCAATTCGTCGTGCCCGCCCTTTAGCAACGCGAAGGCGATATAGCAATCGCTAGGCAATTCGTTCCTAGAGGCCCTTTTCTCTTTTACCTTTAGGGAGAGGGGCGAAGCGGATATAACCTGGGCGAGGTAAAGCTCACCTTGAGAAACGATCTCCACTTCTTCGCCCTTCTTGATGCGCAAAACGCGCGAAAGATGATGGGAATCCTCCGCCGACAAGAAGGCGAATCCCTCCTTGATCTCCCCGAAAAAGCGGTTCATCAGTGCAAAAACTCCCCGCGCGAATCTTTCAAGGAATCCTTATGGAAATAGCGGATCGACAAAACGGCGTAAACAATAAAAAGCGCGGCGAAGAGAATGATATAGGGGAGATAGAAAGGTATCTTGCCTTCTAACGCGAAAGCCAAGATGGAGCCGATGCCGCCAACGGCCAAGAGAGTAATGGCCGCCTCGATAATCCCGCGCTTATGGAAGCCCAAATAAAAGCTATGGGCGCCTAAATAGCCCAAAAACAAGCACAAAAAGGCGCTGACTTTCCTCGATTTGCTCTTATATAGCTTATAATCGCCCGAAACCGGATCGACGAATTGCGTCATGTCTTTGGTTTCATAGCCTTCGTCGATGGGATTACTCTCCCCGCAATAGGGGCAAATGTCTTTATCGAAGGAAGAGATGGAATGATGGCAATTTTTGCAGATTGGCATAAGCGGCTCCGTAATCGTCAATAGCATAGCACAAAAAGGCTTAAGCGGTTTTCTTTTTTACAAAAAAGCCATTGGGGATTTCCTCTCCCAACGGCTTCGTTTTTCGCTATTTCACGAGCGCTTCTTCCACCATTTGCCCTTCCGTGCTTCCTCTTCTTTTTGGAATTGCGTGAGAAGCTCTTTTTGCGTGGCGCTTAAGTTAGTAGGCGTTTGCACTTTGACATGAAGATACTGATCGCCCGCCTTCTTGGGATCGCGCAGATCCTTGATGCCCTTCCCCTTGAGTTTAAGGATCTGGTCGGGTTGGGTGCCAGCAGGAACGTCGACGCTTACTTCGCCATAAACGGTCGGGACGTCGATCGTCGCGCCTAAAGCGCACGACACGAAGGATAAAGGCAAATCCATATGGATGTCATTGCCGTCGCGGCGGAACGTCTTGTCTGGTTTGATCCTGATTTCGACGTATAAATCGCCATTTTCGCCGCCTAGCGCGCCCCGTTCGCCTTTGCCGCGGACGCGGACTTGCTGCCCGGCGTTGATGCCGGCGGGGATATTGACGTCGAGGTCTTGGCGGACGTGCTTATAACCGCTGCCATGGCAAAGATGGCAGGCGTTACGGACGATTTTGCCACTTCCATGGCAATGCTCGCAAGTTACCTCCGACTGCATGACGCCGAAGATCGTCCGCTGTTGCTTAAGGACGCTGCCGCGGCCGTTGCAATAAGGGCAGGTTTGCATGTCGGAAGGGCTTTCGGCGCCGCTGCCATGGCAATGCTCGCAAGGCTCATCGT
>CAVKTU010000208.1:0-2235 GCA_963659395.1 Holdemanella sp.
GAGCATATCTCAATGATTTCCAATTGAAGCCCAAGGACGGCTCTTATTCCTTCATCATGGCTAGAAACAGCAATTTGGTGATTGAAGGGGAATTGGCTTCTTACCGCATTTCCTTCACGGGAATAGAAAAGATGAAAGTAGCTTATTGCGATAGCGATGGCTCACCCTTATCAACTGCTCCAACTTCCTTTAGCAAAGGCGAGGACGTCTATTTCACCCTCATTCCCAATAAAGACGTCGACAGTCGCTTCCTCTATTTCTATAACCATTGCTATGAAGTCAAAATTGGCTCGACCGTATTAAAAGACGACGGTAACGGCGTCTATAAAATCGAAGGCATCCATCAAAATCTGGCCGTCGAAATCGTTACATATGAACACGAATTCGAGGATGGCAAGTGTAAGCACTGCCAAAAAAGCGAGGAAGAACTAGCCATCCACCAAACCAATGAAACGGCTGCCGTTAGTTATGACGCGGCGGTCGAAGGATGGAAAATCAGCGCCATTCCAGGCCGGAATATTTCGGAGATAGCCATTCGCAAGAGCTATTTCCTTTCCTTGTTCGATAAATATGGTGATACTTTGGAGATATCCTTCGGTAATGGCTATTCCTTTGGCTATGACGCTTCTAATGGCAACCCGATGCGAACCCCGATGAGCATGGAAACTCGTAGCGAGACGGGACGGATAAAATGGTTCACGGGCGGATATTTCTCTCCCGATAGCTTAGGCGATGACGGTAGTGACGATTATCGTTCCTTTATCAAGGTTGAGCGCGCCGATATCGAAGACGAAAAATGCGATGGTTACGTTTATATGTATTTCAATTACGGCGGCAATAGCACTTTTGTTACCGCGGGGAAAGACACCACGGAAGTTTATTCTGCTTTCATCTATTCGATCGCGGCTGCTACTGCCCATCCTGCCGTCGAGCCACGGCCTGAAACGGTAGTGGCTGGAGATGATCACACATATATCACTAATGTCGCTTATCAAAAGGGTCTTGGCTATGTGCTAACGCCTAAGGATTCTAGCGCCACCCTTGCGAGGGCGACTCTTACTTCGTCTGCCTTAAATAATTATAAGAGCCAAGGTCGGGCCAAAGTAACCTTTGAGATATCTGAGCCATTCGATGGCTCTTCTAGCAATATCGGCACCACGATTTTCACTTTTGTCCCATGGCTTGCTGGTGGAGGATGGGGCAAATATGCTGCGACTACTGACACCATTGACACATACCCAACCGGCAGTTTCGTTAATGGAGAGAAGACTATTACGACTTACAAAGCCACTTTCGATTTGTTGGCCCTCTATGGCAGCAATTGGGATGAGGTCGGCACTTTCTATTTCTGGATTGGTAGCGATGATCCGACTCATGCCGACAATACGCTCCGCGACCCCGCCGTTTATATTCATAGCATCACCTTCGCCGCTTAGTAGGAGCATCAATGGAGCGATTATCTATTACCATCACATCTAACGACCCTTGCTTGCTTTATAGCCAAGAGCTTTTAAAACACTACATGGCTTTAGCTTGCCATTCCCTCCGTTTTGAAGAAGGGGATAAGGAATTCGTCTTAGCCTTGCTTAAAGATGTGTCTCAATATGCAAAAGCAGGGGAAAGCATCGTAAAAGAAGATGGTTTTATGTATATCCTCGAAGGAAAGAAAGCCGTTTTCCTAGCCAAAAGCCCTCGCGGCCTCCTTTATAGCGTGGTCACCTATCTTCAGGATGATCTAGGTTGCCGTTTCTTCCATGTCGACGAAGAATATGTGCCTTCATTGTCGTCCTTGCCATATCCTTCTTCACGAACCGTCAATCCTCTTTTCGCGATGAGGAATTATTTGGTGGGCAAATGTTACGATAATCGTTGGGAGGATGGTTACGTTCCCAAGGTTCTCGACACGATGGCGAAGAACCGCGTTTTGGATGTGTTCACTCCCGTCGATAAGAGGCACGGCGGACCTGCGCCCGTTTACGGCCGTAACGTATCACATAATTTCCATTATTATTGCCCATACGAAATCTACGGGAAGAGCCATCCCGAATTCTTTCAAGAAATCACCTCTGGGCAAGAGAAGATGATGAGCATCGATATCACCAACGGCATCCGCGATGAGGACGGAACTTTAGACGATGCCCCCATAAGCGTCGCCAAAGTGGTCATCGAAGAGATGAAGAAAGACATCCTTGCCCATCCCGAATGCTCTTATTTCTCTTTGACCCAGGAAGATGG
>CAVKTU010000209.1:0-2230 GCA_963659395.1 Holdemanella sp.
CAGCGCCCGCCATATCCATGTGACGCAAGAATTGCTCGATCGCCTCATGTTAAGCGAAGAAGAACTTAAAGCGGGCAAACACGCGACCCTCGAAGTCAAAAAAACGCTCTCGCAGCCTGGGATGTTCGCTTCCAACACCAAACTTGATATCTATGGCCCCGTCAATCCGAAGACGGGCAAAGAAGCCTGCATCAAAAACGTGTCCATATTAGGACCGGTCCGTAATTACGATCAAGTCGAGATTAGCGGCACCGATGCTAGAACCTTGAAAGTCAACCCGCCGATTCGCGAATCAGGCGACGTCAAAGGAAGCGCGCCCATTAAGCTCGTCAATCCGCTTAATGGCAATTCGGTCGATTTATCGGAAGGGTGCATCATCGCCAAAAGACACATCCATATGACCCCGGAAGACGCCGTTAATTTCGGCGTCAAGAACGGCGATATCGTGCGCGTCCTTATTTCCGGAACGGGTCGTGAAACGATTTTTGGAGACACCGTCATCCGCGTTTCGCCTAGCTATCATTTGGATATGCACATCGACACCGACGAATCCAACGCCGCATGGGCGGCTGGAGAAATCTACGGCACCATCGTAAAATAACCTTATGGAAAAAACCTTTCGTTATCACCCAGAAAACGTCTGTTCGAAGGAGATGCTAATCACCGTCAATGATGATGGCACCGTCAAGAAGATCGTTACCGTGCGCGGTTGCCCAGGTAACACCCAAGGCGTCAATCGCCTTTGTGAAGGCCGCAAAATAGACGATATCATCGCCTGTTTGTCTGGTCTTCGTTGCCCTGGATCAAAGACGGGAATGACTTCTTGCCCCAATGAATTGTCTAAGGCTTTGCTTGCCATTAAAAACGGTCAATTGGAGTCAATAGAATAATTCTTCGTCTTCGTCAATTTCTTCTTTTATTCGTTATACGATCACTTTAGAATAGTCCTTGCAAAAAGTCTTTATCAAGAAGCGTCTATCGAGGCCGAACAAGAACGCTAGCAACTCCTTGGAGATATCAAGGTAAGTGCTCGCCTCAGCCGGAACCCACTTCCGGAACGATAAAGATAGGGAACGCTAGAGAGCTTCCGCTTAGTGGGAGTTCTTTTTTGCAAGTGGAGGTAAAAATGGTAGAAAAAGTTTTGTTTTCCAGCGAAAGCGTTTCCGAAGGTCATCCAGACAAGGTCTGCGATAAAATCGCCGATTCTTTGCTGGATGATATCTTAGCGCACGATGAGACGGCGCATACCGCCATCGAGGTTTTCGCCACCAAAGAATACGTCCTTATCGGTGGCGAGGTCACCTTGTCTATCGGCGGTTATGTGCCGCCTTATGAGGCTATCGCGAGAAAAGTCCTCAAAGATATCGGATATACGGATCCCGAAATCGGGATCGGATGCGATTCTTGCCAAATCGATGTGCGGGTCAAAACCCAATCCTTGGATATCGGGCGCGGAGTGGAACGCGAGAATATCCTGGATATGGGCGCAGGCGACCAGGGCATGATGTTTGGCTATGCCAGCAATGAATCTGATGGTTATATGCCCTTGCCCATTTCGATGGCTCATAAATTGGTTCGCGTGGCTACCATGAAGCGCAAAAACGGGGAATTCGTTGGCGCTAGGCCCGATATGAAAAGTCAAGTTACAATCGATTACACCGATCACGCAAATCCTCGCGTTGACACCATTTTGATGTCATGCCAACACGATGATAAGGTCGATTTGACTGCTTTTAAGAGATATATACATGAGGAAATCATGGTTCCGGTGGCTAAATCCTTCGGTTTGAACGATGACTTCAAATATTTGATTAATCCAACGGGCCGCTTCGTTATCGGCGGACCACTTGGCGATACGGGCTTAACGGGCCGTAAGATCATTGTCGACACTTATGGCGGCAGCGCTCGCCATGGCGGCGGCGCTTTCAGCGGCAAAGACCCTTCGAAAGTCGATCGTAGTGCGTCTTATTACGCCAGATACATCGCCAAAAACGTTGTTGCCAGTGGCGCATGCGATGAAATTGAGGTCCAACTTTCCTATGCCATAGGCGTAGCGCACCCCTTAAGCCTCTTTATTAATACGTTTGGGACCGAAAAAGTTGCTAAGGGTAGGCTTTTGAGCGTCATAAATAGCATTTTTGACGCCCGTCCTGGCGCTATCATCGAATCTTTTTCCTTACGCAAGCCCTCTTTCAAATACGCCGATTTATGCAATTATGGTGCCTTTGGG
>CAVKTU010000210.1:0-2219 GCA_963659395.1 Holdemanella sp.
GTTATATATAACCACCAGAATTCGTTATAGCGCTTTTTTTTGTAATTTCATCGTTGCTAGGAGAATAGAGTCGCTTATGGACAAACTGGGCATGATCGATCATCGTATGCCCAGGTTCTTCGATTTGTTAGAGTTATTGAAAAAACCAAGCGAATTCGTTCTTGTTTATGCGGGAAGTTACTATACCATTTCCTCATTTATTGACGAAGGGAAGATCCGCGTGAAATTCGGTCAGGAATCCTATTCGTCGATTGAGGACTTTTTCCGGAAAGCGGCCATCAAAAGCCGACCGGTATATATGCTCGAATATTATGGCGATTATTCGCTTCTGAGGTGTGGGAATGAATAAACAGGGATTCGAAACGCTGTTGCTACATAAAGCCGAGCTCCAAAAAGAATGCCTTGAGATCGAGGAACGTTATTATTTGCGGTTTGGGGACGAACTGGCGGAGCTTTTGCGTCTAAAGCTCGAAGTCGCGCTCATTAGAAAGAAGATCTCTTATTGCCAAAGAAAGATAAATGCCGGACTGCCGGTTAACGAGAAAGAAATGGAAAAGGAAGCGCGCGACGCCTCTTTGGCGGAACTTTCTTTTTATAACGACGCCGTTGGTAAGATAGGCGCGGCCAAGGAGCTCCTAGACGCCCCTAAAGTTCCGCTTAAAGACATGGACGAAATCAAGAAAACGTTCCGATTGTTGATGAAACTAACGCACCCCGATATGCATCCAGAGTGGCAAAGCGACCCACTGTGCGCTGAAATTTATGCGAAAGGCCTTTCTGCTTATAAACGAAACGACCTTAAAGAATTAAAAGACCTATATGCCTTGGCTATGCTCTATTTTTCTTCTGACGATTTCGAGATCGAGGATATGGAAGAGAGGGCTATAGGCATTAAAAACGATATCGAACATATCCTAACAAGCACCCCATACACCTACCTTGAGATTCTGGAGAACCCAGAAAAAGAGAAAGAACATCATCTATCCATCAAAAAGGATAAGGACGAATTCGCGGCGACTTTGTCAGAATTAACCGAGCGCCTTTCTTTGATGTTAGAGAAAGGGATGACCAAGGCATGAAGAAAAACGAATTGACAGTTAAAGAGCTTGGCGTGGCGGTGAGGGAAAGCAAAGGTGATATCGACTCTTTGCTAAAGCCGTTAAAGAGGGAGATTCTCTTGTTTGACGGAAATCTATCCGGTACATATAAGGTTATCGATAAACAGCCTTTGTTAAATCTCAAAGAAGGGGACCGGCTCATATTCAAATACCATCAGAGCAAATACAACCCTAGCGAGGTTGAGGTTTATTCCGAATTCGGCCTTGTAGGTTGTGTTCCCGAGAGCGACGAAGTGATATTTTCACGATTGCTCGATGCTGGCAAATCCTTGATTGGGAAAGTGAAAAAACTAGATTTCTCACGCTCCGTTCCGTTAGTCACATTCGAAATTTATCTTGAGGATTTTTAGCGCCCCGTCTTTTAATCGCTTTTAGTTGCGTTTTAATGCTGCTATTTTCAAGGAGGGCACAGCAAATAACGGCAGAATCTTATTCGTTTATTTTCCAGTATCCGCTTTTTTTGGAGCCGATTCTTTCTATATAGTCAAGTTCTTTTAGCTTCGATATGGCGTTATCAATCGAAGTTTTGCTTAAATTGCATAATGTGATTAGTTGCGCTTTCGTGATGTTCACGTTGTTTCTTATTTCAGCGAGCACCTTAATTTGAGATGTGGTTAACTTTTTATTACCCACTTTATCACCCACTTTATCACCCACTTTATTGCCCACTTCGTTGATTCGGTTAAAGGGGATGGTGACGATAATTGAGTTGTCTCTTATCGATATCGAGCTTTTAGAATATTTGGAAATTATCGTTGGAACGCCCCTTCCCGTCTTTTCGCTGATATGGAGTTGCAAGAACATTTCGGATAATTTGTCGTTGACCGGGACTGAGTGGCCTTCATAAAATCCAGTGAGTGTTTGCAATGGTGCTAAAGCCCCCCGCGAAAGAATTTCTATTCTATCGGAATATACGGTGATCATCGGCTCGTTGAGATTGACCCAATCATAATGCAAAAAGGCGTTGATTATCGCTTCCCTGAAGGCATCGTAATCGAAAAGCATCACCTCTTTTCTTTCCATTACGCGGTTGGTTTCATCGGCTTGGGGAATGTTTAGCACTTCGCCGTAATTTAAAACGTCATTAAGGGAATATAGTAG
>CAVKTU010000211.1:0-2174 GCA_963659395.1 Holdemanella sp.
CTAAAAGGAGAAGATATGCGTAAGAAATTACTTCTTGGCAATTGGAAGATGAATAAGACGCCAAGCGAAGCGAAAGCCTTCGCTTTAGGCGCTGACGAGATGATCGAATTCGCCGTTTCCCATGGCATTGAAGTCGGCGTGGCTCCAACTTTCGTTTGCTTAGACACCGTCAAGACGAATATCAATCCCAAGTGCATCGTGGCCGCGCAAAACGTCAATGAGCATGATCATGGCGCCTTCACGGGAGAGGTCTCTATCCCGATGTTAAAGGAAATCGGCATTGATTGGGTGATTCTTGGCCATTCGGAGCGTCGCGCTTATAACGGCGAGACTTCCAAAGCCTGCAATTTGAAGATTAAAGCCTTATTAGCCAATAACATGACTCCCGTGTATTGTTGTGGTGAATCGTTAGAGACCTTCGAAAAAGGCGAAACCGCCTCTTTCGTCGGCGAGCAAATCGAAGAAGGCTTAGCCGATTTAAGTTCGGAAGAAGCGAAGAAAGTCGTCATCGCCTATGAGCCTATTTGGGCGATCGGCACTGGCAAGAGCGCATCGAAGGAAATCGCCGAGGAGACGATTCTTTCCATCCGCAATCTCTTAAAGAAGATGTTTGGCGAGGCCGCCGAGGAGATCCGCATCCTTTATGGCGGTAGCGTTAAACCTGAGAATGTCGCTTCATATATGAGCGAACCGGATATCGACGGCGCGTTGGTAGGTGGCGCTTCCTTGGAACCGCAAAGCTATCGCGGCTTAATCGAAGGGATGCTCGCTTAATCTCGTTTCTATAAGTCGTCGCCGTTTGGCGACGGCTTTTCTTTATTTCTCATCGCCTTTTTAATATCATTTGTTTGCTTAAAGGAGAAAAGTATGGAGAACGTTGAAACAAAACAACAAGATTCTGGTCTCGTGACCAAACTGACTTCCCGCTTTTTGGGAGCTGTTTTCGGCTATTTGGCTATCGGTTTATTAATTACGGCGGGGGTTTGCTTCGGATTTTCGTATTTTGTCGCCTCGCGCTATACCGTCGATGGCGTTATTTCGGAGACGGGCGTGATGGTGGCGGCCATCACTGCCATCGCTGCGGCTATCGCTAGCTATATCATTACTTTCGTTAATAGCATCTATAGCCTTAAAACTGGCAAAGCACCTTGGGTTGGCTTTTTGCTATATGCCATTTGTATGGGGTTGGTTTTCTCGGTAATTCTATTGGCGGGAATCGATTTCGGGACGATCGGCGAGGCTCTTGGTTTGACGGCTCTTGCCTTTGGCGTCGTGTTTTTGATCGGATATTTCAGCAAATCTGATTTATCCCCCCTTTTATTCGTGGCTTTCGCTTTGCTAATTTGCATTTGCTTGGTGTCGGTTTTTTGGTTTGTGTTTTATTTGATCAACCCGGCCGCTTTCAGTTGGCTTGATGTTGGTATCAGCGTGGCGGTCATCATCTTCTGCATTTTGATGATTGCCATTGAGGCCAACCGCATTGGGAAAATCGTCGAGAAAGGGCAGGGTAATCATAATATGGCCCTCTATTGCGCCTTTAATCTCTACACCAATTTCCTTGCCTTATTCGTTCGCATCTTGCAACTTGTCGTTGCTGTCAAAGGTCGTAAATAAGCCTTCCTTCGCATTTAAACACAGCCTTCTATGGCGATTAAGTTGGAACTTTGTCGCCTAGAAGGCTTTTTTGCGCGTGCCTATGAATCCTAATTTAATGTCGCGTAGCACGTGCGCGCGTATGCGCACATGCATACACATTTAATATTTAAGTAACCGCAATTATGTATGTCACGCCTTTACATTTTAGATTTTCTTTGATTAAAAAGAAGGAGAGACGAATGCGAAAAATAGCAAAAACATAGCGTTTATCGATATTTTATTCAGCTTGCAGTGCAAAACAAAAAAATGAAAAAAATTGTTGACGAGGCCAAGAGAGAAGCCTATATTATCTAAGCACGCAAAATTCTGGGGAGACCCAGCCCAATGCGGTTTGCGCGCCCTGATCTTTGAAAACGAAACAGATGTACAACATACACTGACGTCGATTCCTTTCACCCGAAAGGGTGGGGAAGAAAACAATAACCAGAAATAATTTTTGAACTAGATAAACTTTTTGAGAGTTTGATCCTGGCTCAGGATGAACGCTGGCGGCGTGCCTAATACATGCAAGTCGAACG
>CAVKTU010000212.1:0-2124 GCA_963659395.1 Holdemanella sp.
AGTCGGCGAACCGTCGGCTTTTTAGAAGAAACTGCGATTAGTGTTTAAATTGGCCATTTATCGTTTATTCGCCTCGTCGCCCTCTTTTTCCGTAACTTCGTGCGCGGGGTGCTTCAAGCAAAGGACGACGTAAGCGAAATCGGTGACGCTGCCGATTTTCCCATATAGTTCGTCGGGGATGGTTACGTGGAAATATTCGTCGATGTCGTTGACCATCGTGACGTAGGACATCGAATCCCCGCCTAACGATTTGTTCCATATTTCCTCGTCGCCGATCTTGAATTCGGGGAGCAAAAGGATCTTCGAGAAGATGCGCCGGACGCCCGAGAGGGTTTCTTGCACCTCTTTTTCTTCGAAGCCTTCGAAAGAGACCGCCGGTTTTATCTCGCCAAGCAAATCATAGAAATTATCGGGGTTTTTCTTTAATTCCTCTTTCAAGACGAAGCGTTTGACCTTCATGTTGTTGGCCATCGGCAAGGATTTGCGGTAGGCCAAAACCTTGCTCACTTTCTTTTCGTTAGGGAGGGAAAGGTTGATGTCGTCGATCTTCTTTTTGAGTTGCTTGAGGCTTTCCTCGTCAATCGAATTGTCGAGGTCGAGGATGAGGCAGATTTCCTCCTTTCCTTCGTTCTCGACGCCGATTATCGCCAAGGAAAGAACATGGGGGAGGGAGAGGAAATAGCTCTCGATTTCATCGGGATAGACGTTCTCGCCGTTAGTGGAGATGATGGTGTCTTTGATCCGGCCGCGGATATAATAACGGCCGTCTTCGTCGGCGTAGGCGATATCTCCCGTCGGGAAATAACCGTCGACTAGCGGGGTCTTCCGCCTTTGCCCGCCGACGATCTCCTCTTTATGGGTCGTCGGGCTTTTGATAAGGAGTTCGCCTTCCCTTTTTTCGCCCGCGATTTTGAATCCGAAGCCGGCAAACGGTCGTCCAATCGCCCCTTTAAGCAAATCCTCGTTATAGTGGGAGGTCTCTACCGAGGCCACCCCTAATTCCGTCATGCCATAGCCGTTGGCTAAGCGATATCCGAGGCCGTTAAGCAAGGAAAGGGTGCTTTTTTGGAGATACCCGCCCCCTGAAATGCACCATTCGAGGCTGTTGCCTAGGACTTTCTTCTTTATTTTCATCTGCACGAGGGGCCAGGAGGCGACGCCGGCCTCGGCGCGGCTGATAAGTCCGTTATTATAAGCGATCAAATCATCGAGCAAGGCCTTGCTCTTGTTGCCTTTTAGGGAGGTGGAGCGGCTCACTTGCTGCGCCACCCCGTCCCAAAAGAGGGGGACGCTGAATAAATGGGTGACTTTGGCCTTATGGACCGCCTTAAGGATCTCGCGGGAGGAGATGTCGCTGGCGTAGACGATGGCTTTGCCGAAATAGGAAAACCACAAAAACACCGCCACGAAGCCGAAGATGTGGTGGAAAGGGATCATCGCCAAGATGCGGATGTTGCCTGGGTGCATGATCAAAGTGTTATCGAGGGGCAAACTGCGGGCGCTTTGGATCTGGGCGACCATGTTCTCGCCATCCATCGCCATCATCTTGATCTCCCCCGTTGTGCCGCTTGAGCAAAAGAGGACTTCGTTAGCCCAAGCGCCATTAAGGGGCTTCTCGGGGCTGGCGATGATGTCATTAAGGCGATAAAGGGGGACCGAATAGGCGGCTTCCTCGGCGGCGATGATGGCCTTGGCCCCCGATTGCTTAAGGAGGTTTTCGGTGTTTTCATGGGCCAAACGGGCATCGATTAACAGCACGCGGTGGCCGCTAGAGAGGATGGCCCAAAAAAGCGGGGCCCAGGACGGAGAATTCTTGATTTTGAGGGCGACGATCGAATTGGGCTCGTATCCATCGAAGGCCCCCATCAGGTGATGGGCGATATAATCGACGCGCCGCGAAAGCTCGCGATAGCTTAGATATCTCTTGTGGTCGTCTTCGTCGAAATAGATGGAGGCTCGTTTGGAGGCGTTGCGCTCCATTAGGTCCGCATAAATGGCGTGAAACGTTTTATCGGTAGCGTTTAGCCGTAAGGAAACGTCGAGCAATTTCTGACAGTCTTTAGGCGAATACATATAAATAAGGCCTCCAACAACGCGGTTAGTCTATCACAAAGAGAGGCGGAT
>CAVKTU010000213.1:0-2110 GCA_963659395.1 Holdemanella sp.
TTCCCTTCGAGCATCGATCTCACCGCCTCGATCCCGCCGCTTCGGTAATTTTTTTTAAAAAGGAAAGCTCCTGCTCTTTGACGGCCAGCCTTTCCTCGAGCTCGCGGACGCGTTTGTCGGCGGATGCGCCAGCCGCGGCCGCCTCCCCGCGGCGCTTCCTTCCGTATTTGCGTTCGAAGGTGCCTTTTTTCCTATAGTTGGATACGATGCTGTTCACGATGCTCCGCCCCCTCTTCCCGAGGATCCCGGAAATCGGCAGCCCCATCCCCAGGAATATCTTCGCCGGGGACATCCCGTCCATGCGCCCGCCGTAGATGCGGCGCTTGCCTTCCTCCGTGAAGTAGACGTTGGTCGCGGAGACGTCGTAAACGTATTCGTTCTTGATGATCTCCATCCTCTCGCCGTCCGGTATTGGCTTTCTTTTCCGCATAAGCATCCTCCGTTGTCCGCATATCGGGGTTCGCCATAGATTATAGTCCGCGTATCGGGGTCTCGCCCTCATTCGCGGTCCGCGATATGGGGAAAGTGTTGATTTTGTTGTCCACTTTCCGGGGTACACTTTATATATTAAAGAGAATATATAAGATTTGGCAAAAAATATCTTAAAAAAGTGTCGATAAAATGCCAAAACACATGTCTTGTTCTATGTTTTGGCATTTTATCTCACACATTGAATGTTTTAACGACGGGAATGTCCATGCGTATACGATGAGTAATTTTTAGGAACGGATAGCGTTTACAATTGCAAGAGAGTTTTTAGAAGTTGGCGTTCATCGATAGGAAAGAAGGATTTTAATCCTTAAGAAATACTTACTCTACGCCGATATTTCCGTGATTACACAGCTTGCAATCTTCTCATTCACGCCAATGATTTCTATCTACAAAACGCAACATTGTTTTCGTTATTCACAAGCAGCAATTTCACTAAAATGCTCACTGTTCCAAACGTTAAAACATTTAGAAAAGTCGTTATCCGAAATAAGCAATACAAATGAAATAAGCGCAGCCAACTCAATAACTACGCCTTTTCTTTATCTAGAGCCTTAATCGCTTAATCTCCAAAGAAAGCGGTGATCTGCTGGCTATTTTTTAATTTTTTCATAAAGCAAGAGCGAAGCTTGCAAAGGAATGCCGACAAAGAGAACAAAGAAAATATTTTGACTTAAGAAGAAATAGAAGGTGATGGAGAAGGATAAAAGCAATCCCCAAATAAAAACGCTTAACAGGATTGTTTCAGCCAACCCCTTCCCCCAAAAGCGTTTCACGAGCAATCCGTCGATAAGCCCGATGGCTGGCACCGACCAAAGAAAGGCGATCCAGCCGGAATAGGAATCATAACTGATGACCAAATTAACGAAGATTGATGTGCTGACGAGCAAACAGAAAGTGGCGGCCAGACAGGCGATCACTATCTTATTGGTGTTTTTGTTCTTATTCACTTCGCCGGGCGTTTGCTTTGCTTCGATCTCCTCTCGCAAAAGGGCGTCGACACTGACGTTATAGAAATCCGCTATTTTAAGAAGGATGTCAGCAGAAGGGATGGCTTTGCCCAATTCCCATTTAGAAACGCTCTTGTCGCTATAGCCAAGCATTTCGGCGAATTCTTGCTGTGTGAGCTTTCTCTCTTTGCGGAGCGTTTGGAGGTTTTTAGCGACGACAAGGTTCGATTCTTCCATGGCACACATACTATAGAAGAGGTTTTGCCAATAGAAAATAGGGGATTTTTGCAGTGAAAAAAGCAATTTTTAAAAAGTATAGTGATTATCGTACAAATATAAACATTTTAATACAATGACAAAAATAATACGTTAATCTACCGAATAGGTAAAATATGCAATCTAGTTATGAGAACGATATTAATAATCACATAGAAACATTCGATAAACACAAGATAAAATTAATTCTACTAATCGTAGATAACAATTCTACTAATCGTTTTTCACTCATTAGAGACAAAAGCGATTTTTCTGGTTTTTATAATTATGTGCTCAGCAAGCTGAGCGTTTTATGCAAAGCGGTAAATCCAAAACCATCATCCTTAATTCCATCGCCATCACGTTAGTGGTCTCCTTAGGCGTTGGCGTCGGATATATCCTTTCGACCGTTTTCC
>CAVKTU010000214.1:0-2103 GCA_963659395.1 Holdemanella sp.
ATCTTCTTTTCTCCTTTTTTCTTTACCTTATCTTAACAAATTTCTTCCTTTTAGGGGAATACTCGGACGAATATTCTTTCTATGGCCTTCATAAGATAGCTTTCGCGCTTTGCCTATAAGAGGGCGTCTTCAGCCACCAAGCCGTTATGGCTTTCCTTTTCCCCTTCTCTCCTCTATCCTTAAGGTGCGCTTAGAAAGGAGCGAGCCATGACCGAAAGAGATATCATCGACGTCGAAAGCAAGGAAAGCGAGGACAAGACGCAAGCAAACGAAAGGAAAGAAAGAGCCTATCGCTTGCTCGTCAATGGGCTGGATAGCTCTTTGTTTGGGCTATTACTAATCGCCTATATCGTCGTTTCCGTCGCCTGCCCCTCTTTCCTCTCCCCTTCGGGAAGGAACATGTGGTCGGTCCTTTGGCCGATTATCTTCCTAGGGGATTTGCCCTCCTCCATCATCCGCGGCATCCATAAGAAGCGCTTCTGCCCCTTCGCCATTTGGAGCATCGCTTTGTTCTTATTCCTCTTCCTAGGGATGTATCTAGATTATTGGCACCCCTATTGGCTTATCCTCCTAGCGGCCCCCGCCTATTATCTGATCTTCGGGCCGATTGACCGCTATCTCGATTACAAAAACGACAGATAGGCAATTTAGATAACAAAAAAGGCTCCCTCGTCATCAAGCGGAGCCTTTTGTTTACCTATTCGTCGGAATCCTCGTTAAGGAAATTCGGAAGGAAGTCGGAGATGATGCCATCATCGCCGTTCCCTTCCTTATTGGCCGCGTTTTCTTTTGCTTCCCTGGAGGAACGGATCTCCCCTAAGGAGGTGGGAGCCTTGTATTTGGGGGCCGAGGCGAAATCGACCTCGTCCTCGAAATCGGTGGCGATGACCGATAGAAGCAAGCAATCCTCGAGATTGGGGTTGGGATTGATGGAGACACCGAATTTGATATCGATCGTGCCTCCGCTTTGTTCGTTGATGATGGCCACGCAGCGTTGCGCCTCATAAAGGGTGACGTTCGAGCCGCAGGTGACGAAGCAAATGGCGCGACGGGCGCCGCTGATGGAGGCTTCTAGCAAGGGCGAATTAAGCGCGCTCTCGGCGGCGTCTTCCGCCCGATGCTCGCCCTTCCCCACGCCATAGCCGATAAGGGCCACGCCGCTGTTCTTGAGGGTGCTTTTGACATCGGCGAAGTCGAGGTTGATCATCGCCGGGACCAAGATGAGGTCGGCGACGGTGCGGACGCTTTGGGCGAGGACGCGGTCGCTTTCCTGGAAGGCTTTGTTGACCGGCGCGTCGCCGTTACTCGATAAAAGACGGTCGTTACTCACGATGATGACGCTGTCGACGACATCGCGGAGGGCGGTAAGGCCTTGGATGCTATTTTCCGTTCTCTTTTGCCCTTCGAAGCCGAAAGGACGGGTGACGATGGCTAGGGTAAGGCAGCCCGCGTCTTTGGCGATTTTAGCCACCACGGGGGCGGCCCCGGTGCCCGTGCCCTTCCCCATGCCCGCGGCGATAAAGACCATATCGGCCCCTTCGACGATGCTTCTGATCTCATCGGCGCTCGCTTCGGCGGCTTGCTTGCCGACGGCGGGATCGCCACCGGCCCCTAAGCCCTTGGTGATGCTTTCGCCTAAAACGATGCGGTTCGTCGCCTTGCTGGAGGCCAAAGCCTGCATATCGGTGTTGCAAACGTAGAAATCGACGTTCTGGATGTTATCATCAATCATCCTGTTGACGGCGTTATTGCCCGCGCCGCCGACGCCGATTACGACGATTTTGGCCACCGGTTCGAAATTGTCTAAATCGTTTTCGCGGTCGTTATCTTCTTCAAACATAGGTTATTCTCCTTTTTCTCTAGTGAGGGCGCTGACGCCATGGTAATGGTCTTCTAAGGTGCCGCGATAAGCGCCGCCGATATAAATGAGCCCTAAGACGTTGGTGGCACTTGGGTTCCTCGCTCCAAGGACCATCGGCGTGTAATGGATGAAGCGATAAGACGGCAGATATTTCTTTAGGAGGATATCGAGGCCGCTAAGCTTGCTGCCCCCTCCCGTATAAACGACGGGATAATTGGCTAAGGAGGCGTCCCCTCCTTGCT
>CAVKTU010000215.1:0-2016 GCA_963659395.1 Holdemanella sp.
CCACTCCGACGTTGAGGGAATCGATTCCCTCCATCTCGATACGGACGCAAAAAGAAGAAATTTGGCTGATGCGAGGATCAACCCCCTTCCCTTCATTGCCTAAGATCAAGGCGAAGTGAGAAGGCGCTATCTTGATATCGTTTAAAGGAATGGCGTTCTTTAAGTCGGTGCTTATAAGGCAATAACCGTCCTCGCTAAGTTTCTTAAGATCAAGCAGCAAATCGTCCTCCTTGGAGATATGGACGTTTAGCCCGAAGATGGCCCCTTGGGAGGCCATGAGGGCCTTATAAGAATAGGGGTTGGCCGTCTTTTTGGACAACAAGACGTCATGATAGCCAAAGGCGAGGGCGCTACGAAGCAAAGTCCCGACGTTGCCTGGATCTTGGACGTCATCGAGGCAAAGAAGAGGACACTCTTTAAGAAAAGGCCCCTCTTCCTTCTTCTTGCAGAAAGCGACGACACCTTCAGGGGTTTTCGATTTGGTCAATTTGTCTAGAACAGGCTCGGAAATGATGTATTGTGGGATATTGACGTTAGGATATACCTTCTTAAGGGAATAGATTTCCTTGGCATAGCCATAAGAAATGGCCATCTCGACGAGATGGAAGCCCTCGACTAAGAAAAAGGCGTCGCTCTTTTTGCTTAGCGAGACGATCTTCTGGATTCTGGCGTTATTCCGAGAGGTTATCTTTTCCTTCATATTTTTGATTGATTAATTCTTTCCGACATTCCCAATATTCGGGGAAGGCCTTTAAAAGTCTAGCATAAAACGAGGGGCCGTGGCTCGTGACGAAGTCATGGGTGAGCTCATGGGCGATGACCGAATCGATGGCGCGCGGCGAATAATGGGCCAAAACGGAGGAAAAGGAGATGAGCCGCTTCTTCTTATGGAAGATGCCGTAAGCGCTTTTTAATGGTTTGACGAGAAAGGAAACCTCGTCTTTATTGCCCACTTCCTTCATCAGGGCGGGCAACCGCGAGGCGATATAGGGGGTCAGAGTTTCTTTTAGATATCTCTCTTGTTCTTTTTTGGTGAGCAAGTAGAAGGTATTGTTGATGGTCTTTTGACCGAATAGGTAAAGATATCCTTCGCCATAAGGCGCCTTTCGTTCTTTTCTTTTAGTGGCGCGTCGCAATAAGCGAGGGATCGCCTTGCTGACGAAATCATCGAGGCCATCCGTGCTATAGCCAAAGGGAGCCCGTAAGCAAAAGGTGCCATCCTTACGAAGAGAGAGGGTGGCTCCCCTCCTCCTCTTCGAGGAATAGATAAGAAGATATCGATAATCCTTCTCGCCGATACGAACAAGACGCGTTTCCCTTTTTTCCACGAGGTGATTTTATAGCATCCTCATCTTTCCGCCTAGAGATGGCTTCTTTTTCTTCCAAAAGCCCCTTGATATGCGTATAATCGGGCGGATGGACAAGATTCTCATTTCCGCTTGCTTATTAGGCGACAAAACGAAATACGACGGCGGGAACAATTATTTCCCCTTCGTCGAGAAGCTTAAGAAGAAATACGTTCTGATCCCCTTTTGCCCGGAGATGGAAGGCGGCTTAGGAACGCCCCGCTCCCCTAGCGAGATTCAAAGGGACGGCTCCGTCCTAAACAAAGAAGGCAAGGACGTAAGCTCCTTCTTCATCGCCGGGGCGGAGAAGGCCTATCAAGCCTGTCGCCTCTTTGGCATAAGCGTCGCCATCCTTAAAGACGGCTCCCCGAGCTGCGGCTCCCGCCACATTTATGACGGCTCCTTCAAAGGGAACAAAATCGACGGGCTGGGCCTTACCGCCCGTCGCCTTATCGCCGCGGGGATCAAGGTCTATTCGAACGAGGATAAGCTCGATTTCTTATTAGGCGAAGACGAGGAAAGCTACGAAAAAAGGAAACAAGAGAACATCAAAAAGGCCGCCCTCAAGAAAGAAAAAGGGGGTTCTTATGAGAAGAAGCCGTCCTCTTTTCGTAAAAAGAGGGAATATGACGGCGAGAGACGCTCCTTCGACCAAAAGAAGGGTCATAAC